>JAQTRI010000288.1 GCA_028711905.1 Candidatus Wallbacteria bacterium
GGAAAATCTCACGGCATCCTGCGGATTTCAAAAGATCAATCGCTTTGAGCAGGTCTTCCCGGTGATTTTCCGACAGGAACGTCAGTTTTTTGTGCATGATCCGATTTTCGCTTTCCGCAGTTCCAGTACTGCATCTCTCAGGTTCGCCCGGGCTGAATCAATGGTTTTCCCCTGCGTCAATGCACCTGGGACATCATCTGTCCAGGCCACCCACATTTTCCCGCTTTTAACGAGTGTGGCCTTGATTTCCATGTGACACTCCATAACCATTTTTTCAAGTATAGCCGGAATTATGGCTGTTGGCAATCAAACGCAGATGGCGAACCATCCGGCTTCTTGTTTTATTGTTGACAATGTGAGCCCTGAGCAAGCTCAGGGCAAGAGACTCTAAGCGAAGCGGAAGCTCTTTCCCTTGCCGCCGGCATTGAAACAGGGTATAATCTACTCAACCGCACATGAGAGCGAAAAGTCAGATAGAGCTTTATGCCTCCCTTGGAGGTTTTGGATGAAAAAGATTAAAGAAGTTTCCAGAGCTTTGATTGAAGTCTGGGAATGGAAGGAAAAAGCCGGCCGCGAAATGCAGGGGAAAAACTTTCGTCAGAAAAAAGCATGCTTAAAAAAAAGTCTGGATGAAGCAATAATGTTGATTGGCGGAACGCTGAAAAAAAATCCTGACGGAAGTTTTATTATTGTTTGACACGGCGATTAGCGGAGCATCTGGTTTTTCGCATTTCCAGATACTCTTCAAGCGGTATCGAAGGCTCATGCCAGCGCCTTTCAATGATCCGGGAGTCGGCAAGGTCTTCGAGGTAAGCGTAAAGCATCCGGCGCTGCCACCCCAACAACATTGTTGTGAGAAGGATCACTCCTTTTTCTCCTGTTGCTCTGCATAGCGATCCCTCGCCTGCCCCAGAGCCTGATAAATTCTATCGATGTTTCTCGGTCCGATGACGAATTCGTCGAAATCGCCGAAGCGGGAGCGACGGCCGCATACATAACGGACAGCCCGGACGATCCGCTTCCACAAAGAATGCTCAGGCCTCAGGTGGATGTGCAGATACATCAGGTCATCATCATCTGCATAGCTGGTGAGTCGGATCACATGCTCGCAAGAATTGCATTCGCAGACGATAAAAAGGTCCTGGTCTTCAGCATTCCGGGAACCGTCCTGCTTGTCAGGCATTGTCAGTTCGCCCTTTTTCAATGCATTCCTTTTCAAACCGCTCGATCGTTTTGTCCAGCATCGGTCTGACCTCCAGCTTTATTTATGCACCAGTTCAAGCTGCAAACCGGATGATTTCCAGTTCTGTCTTTGAATCCAGGGATAGGAAAAAGCTTTCCAGCGATTCCATGGTTTTATCAGCGATGATCACTTCCCCGCATTTGTGGCAATTCATGGGGTGTGCCTCCCCCGAATCCTCATATTGACATGATATGTCCAGAAAACCCGGCTGCATTGGACACAGTCTTTGATAAAGGGCTCAACGCTTTTCGACATGTCAGGAGAATATCACAAATCACGGAACCATACAAAATGCATCAATACGGGTGATGGGTAATTGGTAATTGGCAGGGGAGAACGCCATTCGCCCGAAAGCGGTTTTGCGTGAAAGCGGATAAGTGTAGGGGTCGATTATAAATCGACCCGCCACTCCGGGAATTTTCCGGGAAGATAACTGGAAGAACCGAAAGTCCCTTTTCCTTGCCGTTGGCATTGATACAGGATATAATTGAATCAAGGAGCTGCCATGAACAAAAGCATAAACATCCCTGTCAATGCGGCAGATTGCATTGACCTTAAGCAACTGATCATCGAATCTTTACAGGAGTTTTTTGATCCTGACTTTGGGCTCGAATTGCGGAGGGAAATCAAAAGCGCCTTAAAAAAAAGTCTCGATGGACAGGCAAAAGGAAAGCTTGTTGGTCTTGATGAAATCAAGCGCCAGTTCGGTTTAAGCTGATTCTTATGTATCAAGTCAGATTCACGAATGCTGCAGTCAAGTCGCTTAAGAAGCTTGATCGACCCATTGTCGGCCAGATTTTAGATAAAATTGATTGGCTCCGGGAGAACCTTGATCTGATCAAACCTATACCATTGAAGGCGGATCTGGCAGGCTTTTTCAAACTAAGAGTTGCCCTCGATGGTCTTGACTGCTATGCCCCCCGGCTTCAGTACTTCAATATCTGCTCCGGTCTGAAGAAGATGCTTATTTCCCTTTCCGCTGATTCCAGAGAGTCGGATGTATGCACAACATTTTCCGCTGTCGTGCAGGCGTAATCGCCCCTGATAGTACCTGGAAGGGCATCATGGAACGAGGTGGCACCAGCCAGCTTGCGACAAAGCTCGATGGCATTTTCGCCTTCAATAACCATAGCCACGATTGGGCTGGCTGTAATGAACTTGATCAGGCGGTCGTAAAAATCCTTGCCCTTATGAACGCTGTAATGAGCCTCAGCGGTTTTTTCGTTCAAATGCATCATTCGCAGGCATACTGGTTTCAACCCCTTGTTTTCGATACGGCGAATCACCTCGCCCACCAGCCTTCGATTTACTCCATCGGGTTTTACCAGCACTAAGGTTTTTTCAATCATCATGCACCTCTAAAATAATGTTGGTGATGTTGTCGACCCCTCCGCCTTGATTGGCAAGCTCTACTAAGAGGGATGATTTTTCTTCCAGAGTTTTTTCCTGATCCAGAATAACATTGGCCAGCTCTTCGTCTTCGACCATGTTGGTCAGACCATCGGTGCAGAGCAGGAAAAAATCGTCTTTGTGGGGCGTGCAGCAGAAAGTGTCTACAGGCACTTCCGGGAAAACCCCCAGTGCCCTTGTGATTATGTTGCGGTGCGGGTGAACTCGGGCTTCATCCTCGGTGATGACCCCCATGCGCAACTGCTCAGCCACCAGCGAGTGATCATCAGTGATCTGCTCACACCCGATTTTCTGTGAAAACCGGTAGATACGGCTGTCACCGACACTGGCAAGATACAGTTTATCTTCAAAAAGCAGTGACATCACAAGAGTGGTTCCCATATGAGAGTTTTCTTCCTGGTTAATGCGGTAAATCAGGGAGTTGATCTCTCTGACCCATTCCTTGATGTATGATTCGACATTTTTTTCGCAGAGAGCACCTTTGCATGCTTCGCAAAGGCCGTCCAGTGTTTCGACAGCAAGTTTACTGGCTCGTTCTCCGAATTAATACCCGCCCATGCCATCGGCAACAGCGAACAGCCTTTCAGGCAGAATAAGAAAAGAGTCTTCGTTATTGGTGCGCTTCTGACCGACATCAGTGTGTCCGGTCGCCATAATTCTCAAGATTTGACCAACCTTTCCAGTGCCTGGATCAACCTGTCTGTGCCGCGGGTGAGTTCTTCTTCAGAAGCGGCGTAAGACAGACGGATGTATTCTTCCTTAAAAAAAGCGCTGCCTGGAACGAGCGCCAGCAGAAATTCATCTAAGAGCCAGGTACAAAGTTCAAGCGAGTTGCGTATTGTATTGTTGAAATAGCTGTCGATCCGGATAAAGACATAGAAAGCCCCTTCAGGCTGGTAAAAACTCAATCCCGGAATTCCTGCAAGCCTGGAGCAGACATAGTCCCGGCGTTTATGAAAAGCGGAAACCATTGATGAAATGTCTTTCTCAACCTCCGGGTTGGTCAGGGCTTCAAGTGCCGCATACTGCGAAATAGAACAGGCGTTGGATGTCTGGTGGCTCTGCAGCCTGTTGATAAGGCTGATCATGTCTTTACTTCCTGCAGCGTATCCTATGCGCCAGCCGGTCATGGAAAAGGCTTTGGAAAAACCATTGATCACCAGAGTGCGGTCTCTCAACTCAGGCACCAGGGCTGGAGGAGAAAAATGCTCGTGCCCATAAATAATCTTTTCATAAATCTCATCAGAAATGAGCATAAGATTGTGATCACGGACCATGCCGGCAATCTCTGTCAGTTCGGATTTCGTATAGACATATCCGACCGGGTTGTTGGGAGAATTAATGATCATAGTGGTGGTTCTGGGGGTAATGCGGGCTGCAATTTCTGATGGAGACGGTTTTTCCGAACGGCCGAACACCAGAACAGGAAGTCCACCCGCCAGTTTGATCTGTTCAACATAACTGACCCAGCACGGCGCAGGCAGCAGCACCTCATCGCCGGTGTTGATCAGACTGCGCAGCCCGTTGTAAATCGCCTGTTTTGCCCCGTTCGACACTACGATTTCTTCAGGAGAATAATCCAAGCCGTTTTCTTTTTTCAGTTTTGATGCGATAGCTGAGCGCAATTCAGGGATACCCGCATTGACTGTATACTTGGTCATATTGGCGTTGATGGCTCTAATGGCTGCTTCCTTGACAGGAGCAGGTGTGGGAAAATCCGGTTCTCCGGCGCAGAGTGCGACCACATCCTTGCCTGATGCGCGCATTTCTTTGGCTTTCTTGTCGATAGCCAGAGTCTGAGACGGACAGATGCCTGATATTTTTTTTGAAAGCGGCATATCAACTCCTTGAGTCAGATTTCGTCCAGCACTGTTTTAACTTGCATGGCAGTTGACAGGGTCCAGGCTTCGGTACTTTCACGGGAAAGCAGCTCTTCAAGTTTTTGCAGATGTTCTCTGGCAGATGCGTCACTGCCGGAGTAATAGGCGCTGATCGCGTAAACAGTATGAGCAGCAGTATTGGTGATACCCAGTCCGTATCCGTCAGAAAAATAGAGAGCTGCGGGAAGAAGCGGGGAGATTACTGAACGGACTGAGGCGAATTCAGTCAGGGTTTTCTTATTGGAGATGGCCGCTGATCCATACACCACAGCTGAAAGGACTGATGAACTCTTATAGGTGTTGATAGCGTTTTCCGCATCCTGGTAGTTCTTTTCCCGCAGATAGCTGAGCGAACTGATGACCGCAGCAGCCTCACTTTCTGCTAAGGTGTCGAATGGAGCTACGATCTGCAGTGTGGCGCGTGCCTGGGAATACTGGCCTGTTGCCAATTGACGAAAAGCAGAGTAGATATTTGTTTGCTTGGCACTGGTCAGTTTTGTGTACAGAATATCTTCTGCCGCCCCGGTTTCAATAATCACCAGATCTTGCGAGCCTGAAACAGTGACAGTCCTGCGGCAACTTACAGCGCCTGATTTAACGAACAGGCTGCCTTTTCCTG
>JAQTRI010000289.1 GCA_028711905.1 Candidatus Wallbacteria bacterium
AGTGTTTCAGCGACGTGCATACGGTCTCAGGGACGAAGAATATCTTCGCCTCAAGGTTCTGACCTGCATGCTCCCGGAGATATGAATATGTCATCAAGTTACCCACTCACTTTGGAGAAGAGCCAATAAAGAAAAGCCACAAAAATGTTCATATCCAGGTTAATGGAACTGAAAGCCTCTTTTAAAAGACCCATCTCATAAGCGATCCATGTGGAGATAAAGGCCATGCTGGCCACTGGAGCGGCAGTGGAATCGCAGATGTACGAAAGCTTCTCCCTGGAAATTTTCAGTTTATCCGTCAAAGGGCGCATGGTATTTCCCACAAGAAGCGTATTAGAGTAATCATCAAAAAAAATCACCAGACCCATGGCCCAGGTCATCATCTGACCGCTTCTGGCTGTTTTTGCTTTGGTTGCAAGCCAGTCGGCAATAGCTTTGGCTCCACCGGACTTGGCCATAATGCCGATCATGCCGCCCAGGGCAATATCAAAAGCGATAATAGCGGCGTTCCACGGATCGGCGATAGAACCGGCGATGTATTTATTCAGCATGCGGTCGAACCCGTGAATAGGATTCCATCCGCTGCAGATTGTGGCTCCCAGCCAGATGCTGACGAAAATGGACGGAAGAACCTGCTTGGTAACAAAAGCTAAAAGTATGGCAATTACAGGAGGCAGAACGCTTAAAAATCCGTATTCCACTGGAACTCCTTTCAAAGACAGGGTCTCCCCCGGATCAACTCTTGATAAATTGCACCTGAAGGGTCTCAGGCAGCATGATTATATCATAATTAATTCTGTTAAGGACAACTTGAATGAGTCCCTCCGCATACTTCAGTATAATCTCTGACATTATTGTAAAATCCCTTGATATTTCCCGGATATAATTTATAATTAAGATGTAGTCAGTATTTTCGGAATAGAGAATAAGAGTATTTGAGGAGGGCAGTATGAGAGTTAAAAGACAGTTTCAATCGGCACTTCTTGTCCTGGCACTGATCTATTCTTCTGTAGCACCCCTGTATTCGCAAAGCAACACCACAAATTCCCGTCTTCAGGTGATCCTTGAGGACAAAGATTTTCAGTTCCTGCAGCAGATAGCTGATGTATATAAAGTTCTGCCTGACGATATCAAGGAAAAGCTTCAGCCTGTGCTTCTGCAGATCAAATCCGCCCTGGAAAAAGCTGCAGCAGCCGGTATCATGAAAAAAGAAGATATTGACAAGATCATCGCTATGTTCGGAAGCACCAGAGACGCCGGATTCGACCAGATGCTGGCCAAGACAGCCGATGAGTGCAAAAACAATCTTGAAATCATCAACGAAGCCATCTCCAAAGCTCTGGCCCAGGGGGACAGCCTTGGCGGCGACATGTGGGAAAAAATGAAGGAATTCCTCCCAGACAAAAAAGTCCCGGCCTGCCCTGCCATCATGAGTGACAAAATTTACCTGATCTATACTTCTGGAGCGACTTCAAAACCGATGCTCAGATGCCTGGTCCACGGTCACGAAGTTGAACTGGCAACTCCGAACAATCAGGGAAGAATCCAGGTCGTATTTGATGAGCAGGACTTCTCCAAAATCCAGATACTCGCAGACATTTACAAAAAGCTTCCCGCAGATGCCAAGGAAAAACTCAAGCCAGTGCTGGAATTTGCCAAAGCCGCGCTTCTGAAAGCCGTAGACGCAGGAGTCCTAAAAAAAGAAGATGTGGACAAGATCATTGCCATGTTCCAGGAAAATCAGACTCCAGACAACACAGACCGCCTGCAGATCATCATGGAACAAAAGGACTTTGATCTTCTGCAGAAACTGGCGAGCCTTTACACCCTGATTCCTGACAGCGCCAAGGAAGACATCAAGCCCTACCTGCTCAAAGCCAAGGAAATTCTCACCAAGGCAGCTGCCGCAGGCATCATGAAACAGGAAGATGTGGACAAAATCCTGGCTATGTTCAATCTCAAAGGCAATGGCGATATGCATCCTGTTGCGGCCTGGATGACTGATCTCATCAACCGCATCGTGGCCATCGCCGGATTGCAGATCGAGTTATCGGGCAGAGGAGACATTTCCGAAGAACAGGTTACTGCCCTGGTAACTGAGGCTGAACAATGCACAGAGGAAATGATTCAGAGGCTGCAGATCCTTCTCGAAGATAAAGACTTTGAAGCCCTGCAAAAAGCAGCCGCTGTTTACACCCTGCTTCCCAATGACATCAAGGAACAGATCAAGCCGGTAATGGAACAGGTGAAGCAGGCTTTGCTCTCAGCAGCCAAGGCCGGTGTGCTGAAACAGGAAGATGTGGACAAAATTCTGAAGATGTTCAATCTGTGAACCGCATCTGATTGATTCACATAGAGACCCGGGCGTTCCCGGGTCTTTTTCTTTGAAACTTCAAGCGCTCAGTTCCTAATTCATACTGGTTAGGTTATAATCTCGAAACATGGCCGATAAACCATCCATGCCATTGCTTCCCATATCGGAGAGGTGCTGATAATGATTGATTCTCCTGCTTCTCTGCTTAACGAATCTGGAGACAGATTCGAGAAACGCCCTCCCAGCTGGGTGCTTGTTGTTGTAGCTGTCGCGTTGAATCTGATCTGGGCACTGTCATACCCGGTTTCCAAAGGACTGATCTCCAGCATCGATCCCCTGGCACTTTCGTGCTTAAGAATCGGCGGCGGATCCCTGATGCTGCTGCCCTTCCTCAGCCGCCGGGACTTTCCGGCACACACTTCCATCAAGGACTGGTCCCTGCTTGCTTTCATGGGTCTGATCGGATGCGGTACCGCCATTGTGCTCCAGTATACCGGAACCGGGCATAGTACCGCATCCAATGCTTCTATGATCACCGGCCTGGAAACCAGCATCGTGGTCCTTCTTTCAGCCTGTTTCCTCAGTGAACCGCTGAACCGCAGAAGCATTGCCAGTGTCGCCATCGCGTTCCTGGGGGTGGTGCTTCTAACAGTCGATCCGGATTCACTCGATCTGTTGAGCAGCAAGCATTTGATCGGTAATCTGCTGCTGTGTATCTCGATAGTCTGCTACTCTGCTTATACCATCGCAGGAAAAAAGCTGATCACTAGTTGGGGGGCTAATGCCATCACTGTGCTGCCCTTCGCTCTGGCAGCATTGATCCTGATCCCTGTTTACGCCTGGTATGACCCTGCAGGATTCCAGAAAGGGTTGCATCTTTCGGGTTCAGAGTGGCTTGGCGTACTGTTCCTGGCAGGACCGGGAACAGCCCTTGCATATCTGGGCTGGAACTGGCTGCTGCACTTTATGAGCGCGGGCGAACTGTCACTTTATCTATACATTCAGCCTCTGGCAGGAGCGATATTTTCAGTCTGGCTGCTGGGGGAACGGATCACCTGGACCTTTTTCGCCGGAGCTGTTCTAATCCTCGGAGCAATGGTATTTGGAAACCGGACTGTTCCAACACACTGACATAACTCAGTTCGAAAAAGATACCCGCAACAAGCACCATCATCAGCAAAAAGCTGGTTTTTCTGATATCATTGTAAAATGCAAAAAACTGTTTTAAGGAAACACCATGACCCACACCGAATATCTCTACTTCAACACTAAGGAACGCACAGAATTCGTGCGTATCACAGAACAGGTCAATGAAGCGATCAGAAAATCGAAAATGACCAGCGGGCTGGCCTTAGTCAATCCCTCGCACATCACTGCAGCAGTCATAGTGAATGACGATGAACCAGGGCTGAAAAAGGATTTTATCCGGCTTCTGAAAAAACTGGCGCCCGAAGGCGAGCGCTATGATCATAACCTGACAGGCGAAGACAATGCCTATGCCCATTTATGGCGCACCCTGATGGGTCATCAGGTGGTGATGCCGTTTACTGATGGACATTTAGACCTTGGTCCCTGGGAACAGATTTTCTACCTGGAATTCGACGGCCAGCGAAAAAAGCGCGTGGTGATCAAGCTGGTGGGTGATTGACTTAGGCGCTGTAGCTAAATCACAAACGGGCCACACAGTTATCAGAGATTGTGCAGAATTTGTAACAGCACCTTGACCATGAATCTAACACTGGAGGCACCTGTGCAAAGAAAAAATTTTTCCCTGTTCGTAATCGTCATTTATTGCGTCATCCTTGCCGCCGGCCAAGTTCACGAAGCTGCCAAGTCCGGCGATGCAGCAGCCCTGTGCAGCCTGCTGAACTCCGACCCGTCACTGCTCTATCAGATGGACGAGCAGGGTAAAACGCCGCTTCACTGGGCCACAGGCCGTGGACAGCTGGCGATTATCCGACTGCTTCTGGACATCTACCATACTGATGTCAATGTCAAAAATAAAAATGGAGGCACCCCGCTGCATGTGGCTGCCTCCCAAGCCCAACCAACTGCCGCTCTGATCCTGATCGAACATGGAGCTGATGTCAATGCGATGGCATCCGATGGCTGCACCCCGCTGCATTACGCAGCCCTGAAGAGTAAGGACGGTCACCTGGAAGTGGCGAAAATCCTGCTCCAGCACAAGGCTGATCCTGATGTCAGAGCGAAAAACCGCGCCACACCCATGTCCATGGCCAGATTCAGGAAAAACACGAAGATGATGCAGCTGCTCAAGGAATACGGAGCCAGATAATTTCCCGCCCGGCATCATGAGCCCTGTCGGACTGAATAAAGTGGCTGTTCCATTTCCTGGTTTCCAATTTTTCGTTCCCGGAGTATACTGATTTTCTGGAGGAGCCTGTGCCTGAAGTAGTGTCAAAAAATCTCTCAATCATGCTCACTGACATCCAGGGATATTCCACTATCAGTTCGAGCGCGTCTCGCGAAGAGATCCTCAAGCTGATCTCTGAACACTCCCGCGTGCTGACCCCGATCATCGAGTTTTACAACGGCCGCATCGTCAAGACCATAGGTGACGCTTTTTTATGCGTGTTCGAAAGCGCGACAGACGCAGTTGTTTGTGCCATCATTATCCAGATCCATCTGAAGGAATATAACGCCAAGGAACCTGACAAGAAGCTCAACATCCGTATTGTCATCAATACCGGCGATGTCTCGCTCAAAGAGGGAGACATTTATGGGGACGGGGTCAATATCACTGCCCGCATGGAAAGCCTGTCCTGTTTCCCCGGTGGCACAGTAGGTATCAGCGAGTCCACCTACCTTC
>JAQTRI010000290.1 GCA_028711905.1 Candidatus Wallbacteria bacterium
TGCTTTTCTTGAGCAGGGCTTCATTTTTCTGCTTCAGATCCTCATTGACAACAAGCAGTTCCTTCTGCTGCTCAATCAGCCTGTCGATATTGAACAAGGCGATTCTGACCTCCTGAGATATCAGAGAGGAAAAGCCGATGGTAATAAATGTGATCACTATACCTGTGCCGACAGCTATCACCTGGGCCGTGACCCTGGGTCGCAGGGAAAAAAAGCTGATGCGCATCTTCCCGATTCTGTATCCCAGCACATCTCCAATATAGGCCAGCAGTCCGCTGAAAAGAATCAGGAAAAAAAAACGGATGGCCACATGCCAGCTCACAGCCTGAATTTCTCTCCCAGATAGATTTTCCTGGCCACCTCGCTCTGCGCGATTTCTTCGGCCGAACCGGCTATCAGAATCTGACCCTGGTTGATGATATAGGATCTGTCTGTGATGTTCAGTGTTTCACGCACATTATGGTCTGTGATTATCACGCCAAGTCCCTTGCGTTTCAAATGCCTGACAATTTCCTGGATGTCAGCGACAGCGATCGGGTCAACCCCGGCAAATGGTTCATCCAGGAGCATAAAGGCCGGTTCAGTGGCCAATGAGCGGGCAATTTCAGCCCTTCTCCGCTCTCCGCCCGAGAGAGAGTATGCAACATTGTCGGACAGGTGAAGGATATTCAGCTCACTCATCAGTTCGTCAGCCCTGTCGTCAATCTCTTTGCGGTTCAGTTTCATGAACTGGAGAATAGCCCTGATATTGTCGCGCACGGACAGCCTTCGGAAAATCGACGGTTCCTGTGCCAGGTAACCGATGCACTGCCTTGCGCGCATATACATGGGCCAGGAGGTGATTTCTTTTTCGTCGATCAGCACACGACCTGAATCAGGAGACACCAGCCCGACAATCATGTAAAACGAAGTGGTTTTGCCGGCCCCGTTCGGCCCCAGTATTCCCACAACCTCGCCGCGGTTGACCTCTAAGGAGACCTCGTTAACCACCCGCCTGCGCGCAAACACCTTGACTATTTTTTCAGTTGCCAGTTTTTCCACTGCCTGAATCGCTTTCTTCACCTGCGGGATAAACATCAGCCCTGGCATTGAGCACAACCATGCGGCCGTCCTTGACAAAATAAACGATTTTTTCACCCACAACCTGGTTTTTTTTGTCTGAGCCGGGGATCTTCTGCAATGCTCTGGCATTGCCTGTGATTATCAACTTTTCTTCATCGTGATAATAAATCGCCTCTTCCCCGTATGCAGTAATATCTTCGGCGTCCATCACCACATTGCCGCGCGCAATACTCTTGTTTTCCTTTAAGAACATCTCCAGATTGTCGCTGGTCATGACAGAGGCGATCCTGGGCATTCCGGGCCTGAGAAACTGCTCGAACCAGTGCTCTTCCACGCGCACATTGTCTGTTACTACTATGCGGTCTTCGTTAAAAAATGAAGTGATTTCCCGTCCGGACATACGCATGTATCGTTCCTTAACCGGCAGCTTGACCGAAACTTCTCCTGTGGTTTCGCGTTCAGCCACTTTTTCCACTACCACCGGATTCTGCCGGGCAATGCCGCGGTCTTCCGAAAAATAGATCATGATCATGCCGCTGGTCAGGGTATAAGAGGGATCTTCCAGCACGACCTGACCATAAGCCTCGACTATCTGGGTTTTTTCATAGTATTTTCCCCAGTCTGCCGTCAGCTCCTGTTCGCCCTGGATAGCCTTGAGATTGCCCTTAACGATTCTGGTGCCGTCAGAAAACCCTTCCATCAGGTCTCCGTAAACTCTGACCTCTGACTGTGACCACAGGGGTATGACCACTGCCGTAAGAGCGAATATAATTACAAACGGCAGCAGTTTCAAGTCTTTCCGCCTTCAATGATAATTTCCACGCTGCCTTCAAGATACCATTTATCAGTGCGCGGATATGCCCTCAAAGTGTTTCCGCTCGTGACCTGGCCGGGCTGAGTGACTGTGACCCGGGTCGGGGAAAAGAGTTCTTCCTGATTTTCGCGGTAAATGAGCCTGTCTGTGCGCAGAATTGAATCTTCCCTGAAAACCTGTACATTTCCGGACATGGTATAAAGCGATTTTGAGGGAATCTCCTCAACCAGATCGGCTAAGATCCGCACTTCCCCGCTTTGAGTAAAAATAAGGGCCTCCGCTGTCCTGTACAAGCCCTCTTCATTGTCCATGTTGCGCCTGTATTCGACCGCTGTGGCGGTCCGCGTCAGCCGTCCCAGATCGAATTCCTTGAGTTTCAGGTTTTCCATGATCAGATAATTTTCCTGTTCCACATCCATTTTCCGCGCCAGATAAGGAATAAAGACGAAAAACAGCCAGAAAAGAGCGATCAATCCGGCAAGAAAGTGGTAAACCCGGTTGTTCATCGGCGATATTCTATCACAACCGGGTTATTATTGACGCTGAAAAATACCAGTGGACCAGACTGTCGTGTCCTTCTCAGATCATTCCTTTTTCCCCTCGCGCTTCCCGCCCATGATGACCCTCTCCAGAGAAATGGCCACCAGCATGAGCATGAAGATCGACAGCCAGGTGCTGATCGATGCCCAGTTAGGATTCATAGCCGCGAGTTGCGAGGAATAATCAATATCCAGTGTAATCCACTTGCGGTCCATCATAAAAACATAGATGGCCAGAACCACTCCCATCAGGGCTTCTCCGGCAATCAGTCCTGATGAATACAGAATACCCTTCTCGTTCCTCTCGTTGTTCTCAGCCTTGTCAGTGCATTTGGCATCCAGCCAGCCGCGGATGATGCCGCCGAGAATAATCGGAGTGGACAGATGCAGAGGCAGATACAGCCCTACTGCAAACGCCAGCGATGGAACACCAAACAGTTCAGCCACTAAGGCCGAACCAGCTCCAACAAGCACCAGAGTCCAGGGCAGAGTATTGCGCATCACTCCCTCTACCACCATTTTCATCAGATTGGCCTGAGGCGCTGGCAGGTCCTTGGACCCGATCCCGTAAGATTCGTTGAGAATGTATACAGTGACCCCTATAACCATGGCGGAAAACAGCACTCCAAGGCACTCACCGATCTGCTGCTTGTAAGGCGTAGCGCCCACCAGATACCCTGTTTTCAGGTCCTGGGAAGTGTCACCGGCAATGGCGATACCGATACACACCACAGCGCCAATGGACAGGGCCGCGATAATACCGTCACTGCCGGTATACCCGGCTCTGTACAAAAAATAACTGGTCAGAAGCAATGTGGCGATTGTCATGCCTGACACAGGGTTCGAAGAACTGCCGACAATACCCACAATGCGTGAGGAAACAGTTACAAAAAAGAAGGTGAAAAGTACCATCAGAAGCGGTACAATCACTCCACCAGGAATCTGCGGCATCAGCCACAGACATGCGAAAATGATCAAAGCTCCACCCAGCACGACAGCCATAGGCAGGTCCTGCTGAGTACGCCGCACACCCTTTTGAATCTTGAAATTTATCCCGCCGGATAACTCGCGGAACCCGGCAGCAAAAGATGTGACAATCGTGGGAATGGACTTGAACAGACTGACAAATCCGCCCAATGCCACGGCTCCAGCCCCGACATATCTGATGTAATTGGTCCAGACAGCCCAGGCGTCCATACCGGAAATCAGCTCTTTTCCCGGATACACCGGCTGTGTGATCGTTGCTCCCAGAAAGCTGATCAGCGGGATAAACACCCACCAGCCGAGCACACCACCTGCCAGCATATAGCAGGCGATCTTCGGACCGATAATATAGCCGACACCGAGCAGAGCCGGCATGGAATCGAATCCCACAACAAAATTCCGCAAACCGGGAATATGCCATTCCGGTTCCTCGCTCCATAATTTGAGACCAGACATAATGAACTTGTATATGCCGCCGATCATGACACCCTGAAACACCAGATTGGCCCTGTTGCCACCGCTTTCGCCGGCAACTATGACCTCTGCACAGGCCGTGCCTTCCGGAAATGGAAGCCTGCCGTGTTCCCTGACAATCAGGAAATTGCGCAGAGGAATCATAAACAACACACCCAGAATACCGCCGAGAAGCGACAGGGAAAAGATCAAGCCGATTCCAGGGCTGAGGTTCAAAAGAATCAGAGCCGGTATTGTGAATATCACACCAGCAGCCAATGATTCACCAGCCGAACCGACTGTCTGGGCCATGTTATTCTCCAGGATCGTGGCACGCTTGAACAGCTTGCGCAGCACAGCCATGGAAATCACTGCAGCCGGAATCGAAGCAGAAACCGTCATGCCGACCTTGAGCCCGAGATAAGCATTGGCTGTTCCAAAAACCACAGAAAGAATGATACCCAGAATCACGGCCTGATATGTGAATTCAGGCACATTTTCGTGATCCTTGATTACCGGCTCATACTCGTGACCCGCGGGAATCTCCGTATAGGCCTGGCTTGTCAGTTCCCTTTTTTTCTCCATTATTCCTCCCGGCTTTTTCTGCATTTGCCTTACTCAGCTTTCAGTTTAAACTTTTTTGAAATACTTGATGACTTTGCCGCCATTAATCTTGATGGAGGAATTATTGCGCTGCTCCTTCATCCATAACCTGAAAGCCTTTTCTTTTCTTGGTCTGATCAGGGTTTCCCGTATTTCATTACGCTTTTCCTCAAGCGGGACAGTCCTGGCTGCGACTTTTTCCTCAACCTTGATCAGATGAAACCCATATGAACTTTTAATGATTTCGCTGAATTTTCCCGGTTCCAGCCCGAAAGCGGTTTCTTCCAGCTCTCCGGTCAGTTTTCCTCTTGTGACAAAGCCGAGATCCCCTCCCCGGTCTTTAGCTGCTTCAATAGAGAACTGTCTGGCTGTTTCGGCAAAATCCTGGCCTTCCAGTAACAGTCGCCGGACTTTTTTAGCCGTTTCCTCATCGCGAACCAGTATGTGCCTGATCCTGACCTTTTCTTCTTCCTGGAACTGCTCCAGATTTTCGGAATAATACTTGGCGATCTCCAAATCATCGACAGTCTTGTTCAGCATGCTCTCGATATCAGCCTTGGCTTCTTGAAGATCCCTGATTTTTCCCTTTTCTTTTCCTGTAACGCGGATAATGTGATAACCCAGATTGGTTTCAACCGGAGGCGATATTTCTCCCTGGTCAAGAATCAAACAGTAT
>JAQTRI010000008.1 GCA_028711905.1 Candidatus Wallbacteria bacterium
GAGCGAGATTTCGACATAGTTTTTCAGGGCAAGCATGTCGACCTGCCCTTCAGCAATGCCGCTTTCAATCAGCTGCAGAAATCCGTAGACCGCTGCCAGCGGATTGTTCAATTCATGAGCGATGGCCGATGCCATCTGCCCGATGGCAGCCATTTTCCCGGACTGGATCAGATGGGCCTGTGTCTCGATCAGTTCCCTGTGAGCCCGCTCCAACTTTTCGTAAACCCTGGCGTTCTCGATGGCAATGGCAGCCTGGTTGGCCAGCATGTTGAGAAACGCCAGGTTCTTCTTGGAAAAATGGGTGATGTTGGCATCGTTCTCAAGATAGACCGCACCGATGGATTTGTCCCTGACTTTGAGCGGAACGCACATCACAGTACGGATCTGGAAGGCGATCACGCTTTCAGTGTCCTTGACCCGTGTGTCAGACTTGGCATCAGTTGACAAAAATGGGGAACCGCTTTCCAGTACCTTTTTTACAATGGTATGGGAAATTCTGAGCCCGGATTCATCGGTAAGCTCCATATCGCGCACCACGCGAGGCACCAGCTTACCGTCCTCGTCCTCAAGCACAATAAATCCCCTCTGAGCACCAATGAATTCGAACAGGCGGTCCATCACCATGGCAAGCACCTGGTCAAGGTTCAGAACCGAGGTGATGGCACGGGTGATCTCGTGAACACTGAACATCTCGTCTATAGTCTGCTGCAGGACCTCTTCGATCCAGCGCTTGTCGGTTCGAGCAGAATCATCAATCTTGATGAATACCGAATTGAGATATTCTTCCCTGAAACAGGAATGTTCGCTCTTCTGGTCAGCAATATTCAGAACTTCTTCGCTGGACGCGAAGTAGAACAGGGCTTCGCCGAGCTGGATCCGGTCGTTGTCTTGAAGCACACGCTCGGCAGCGTCCTCACCGTTAATGCTCATGCCCCTGGTGCTGTTCAGATCGCGGATGCGAAAAGCGCCTTCTTCACGAAGAATTTCAGCATGCACCCTGGAAACCCCGCTCAGATTGACGACAATGTTGTTTTCCAGGTTACGGCCGATCGTAGTCCGGTCCTTGTCAAGCGCGAACTTCTGCAGGGATTTTCCATTTTTGATCTGAAACAAAAGCGGCATCAGACAACCTTTTCAAAATCATCCAGGAAATCGATAACTGAAGCAAAACGATCCTGGGGCTTTTTTTCAAGCGCTCTCTGAAGAATACTATCCCATTTTTCCAGTTTACTGTCAATTCCTCCGAGCGGCGAGGGGTTTTCCTTGAAGATCTTGTACATGGTGGCTTCCGGGTTTTCCCCGCAAAAAGGTACTGTTCCTGAAAGCATTTCGTACAGAATGACCCCAAGGGCGTAAATATCGGCCCTGGTATCAACCTCTGACCCACGGACCTGTTCGGGTGGCATGTAATAAAGTGTTCCAAAGGTCTCTCCGGCTTGTGTCATAGTGGTGGCTCCCATCTCCTTGGCCAGTCCAAAATCCATGATTTTCACACTGTCCTTGTGATTGACCATGATGTTTTCCGGCTTGAGGTCACGATGAATGATCCCCTGCTCATGAGCATATGTCATAGCCCCAAGGATACTGCGAAAAATAATTCTGGTCTTCTCGTCCGGCAGCGGTCCGGCCTCACGAATCAGGGTGTGCAGGCTGCCGCCTTCAATGTATTCCATCACTATATAGGGGGATGTTCCCTCGCGTATCACTTCAAAGACCTTGACTATACAGGGATGGTCGAGCTTCTGCAGGATCAGTCCATCGCGGGTAATGAAGCGGCGTACCACCTGGAGATTGTCGGTGTGCTTGTCGGCTAATACTTTGATGGCCACTGTGCATCCATTGCTGACATCATAAGCCCGGAACACTTTGCCCATACCCCCGCTGCCGATTTCTTCCACCTGAGTAAACCGGCTGGTATCAAACGGGAACTGCCTGCCCTGGAGAGAAAGAATTCGGGCTTCTGCCCTGGCGATCCTGTCATTGACATCCCGGAAGCGGATATCAATGTCTGCCAGATTCTTATAGAACTGCAGAGCTTTGCGCCATTCATTGCGCTTTTCCAATTCGTTCGCGGATAAATAATAGAGCTCGATCATTTCCGGGGCCGCGGATCGCAGGTCGATCTTTTCCAGAAGAGGGATACCAACGGAAAAATGCCCCAGTCTGATATAAGCGCATCCCAGAATCAGGGTATATTTCTGCCTGTGCTCACCTTCAACAGATGTTTGATTCAGGTAAAAAACAGTCTGCTGAAAGTCATTTTCCATGAAATAACTCTCTCCAAGTCTGGAGAGCACTCCCTCGCGGTTGGCCGGGTAACCATCGATCAATTCGCGTAAAGGCCTCGAATGGCTGACACGGTACTCCCGCCCGTAAAACTGCAGCGGATACTCCTGCTTGAGTACTCCTTTAAGAAGGTCTAAGCAAACAGCCCTGGAGGTTCTCTGCTCGGCCCAGTCCAGTTCCAGTCTCAATTTGTCAGGGAATTCGCCGTTGACAGAGGAAGAAAGGAAGCCGCGAGTCTCATCTATTCCGCTGTTTTCCAGAATAAATGCGGCAGTGACAAAAATCAGACCCTGGGAAAAGGTCTCGACATCTCCGGGAAACAGAAGATTGTTGAACAGCGTGAACAGCAGGCTGCTCTTTTTTTCATCCTGCCACTCCCTATGCAAAAAATCAGCGGCAGCCTGTGATATTATTGAATCATCGAATCCGGCGAACAGAAAATGAGCCAGTGGAAATTCTTCGTACAACTTGAAGATTCCGGGCCAGACATGCAGCCTGGTTCGCGCTCCATCCACCCGGCAGAGAAAACGCAGATAGTCCCGGCTGCCTGGATGATCGGGAGGCAGCGCAACACGCATCAGGCTGAGGATCAACTCCGGATCATCACCGGCCATCAGAGGGTCCAGAAATTCGCGTGCCACCATGTCCTGGGGGAGGTAACGCAGAAGTTCGATCCCCTTCAGTCGAGCTTCGCGATTTTCATCGCCCAGCATGGAACGCAGCAATGGCATGAGCTGCGCGATATCCTGTTTGAACAACTCAAGCACAGCGACCTTGGTTCTGGAAGTGAATGACTTGAAATTATAAATCAACTGCTTTTTCACTTTTTCATCCAGAAAAGGTCCGATCAGCCTGACAGCCTGAGGCCCATCGATATCAACACTTTTGATGATCTCAAACAAACAGGGAAGACAGCGTTCATCCCCGGAAGAGGCGCAGTAAAAAACGATTTCGTTCTTGAGCTTGCCGTCAAAAAGGTGTTGAAAAGGAAAAATTACGGTCTGAGGAACACTTTTTTTCAGCATAAGATACCCGAGCCACAGCTGGAAAGATCTGGAAAGGCTGTACCCATCCAGGTCCGAGGGCAGGGCCGCACGCTCCAGAGTAGAGAGCAGAGAAATATTGATTTCTTCTACTTGATGATCGAGAAAGTACAGAAGAAAGGCTGTTTCCTGTTCTGACAGACTTTGTTCGGCCAAAAGTTTATTGAATCTGTTTCTGTCGTCCCCGGATAAACCGGAGGAACGCAGCATACGGATTGTGAGCTTAAGCAGCTGCTCGTCTCCAAGGCTCCGTACAATGCTGACCAACAGTTTCACTGTTTCATCCAGCACCCTGCCTCTGATGAAATCCACCAGTACATCCCCTGACTCACGGACTGCCAGAATTCCAACGATCTTCCGCTGCAGGATCGGATTGAAGTTTTCGACTGATTCTGCCAACTCTATTGCATCAGTCTCACTGTCGATTCTGAGGGTTTTCAATAATGCGATGCGGACGATTTCTTCTTCTTTCCTGAACTTGTCCCAGATGAACTCACGGGTCTTGAAATCACGGATACCATCAAGGGTCGAATATACTGCGATTCTGACCATGACCGGCAGCCCCTGGCCAAGCTGCATCAGAACTCTCCAGTCACCGAGTCGGCCAAGAATCTCGACATATTCGATCCATTCCCTCTCATCAGCGAGCGTGGGGCGCAGGGCCTGCAGAAACTTGATCACTTCACGGTTGCCGGAGAAACGGCCAATGATCCGGATAATTCTGGCCCGAAGACGGGGCTCTTTTTCACGGCGCAGAAAATTTATCAGCAACCCGATTTCCCGTTCAGTGAAAAAAAAGTAGAAATAATCGCAGAGCGCCAGCTTGATTTCCAGCGGTTCTTCCGGGAAGGAAACAATATATTCATCCTTGAAGCTGCCGTCTCTTCTGGCTGTGAAATAATCGATGCAGGCCCTTCTTACCGCAGGGTGCCGGCTGCCGGACAAGGCCCGGATACGCTCGTTGAAATCCACTTCTACGCGGGATAAGGCCTGGATCAGGCGGGAGAGGTACATGGCCTCTTCAGCGAAGAAATCAAAGAGCTTTTCAGTCAGCCTTAGAAGGGCTTCATTTCCTGAAGACTCAGCAACAACACGCTCGATCAGGTGAATCTTGATCTGGCTCAGGTACCGGCCTTCCATGTTCAGCTGCCTTTCCACAAACATTAATCAGGACGGAATCCACGCAATAATCAAATAGTTGCAGCCGGATGCATTCCGGCAGGGTTATTATATCCGAATCAGCCTTTGATGGTCAAAAAGAACGGAGAAAACATGGGGCATACTGATTATACATTATGGACCAAAAGATCATTAACACTGTCAATCTACAGGACAGGGGCCCTACTTGCCGGTTGATTTTTCGGGACGATTGATGCCTGTCAAAGGATCCAGTTGCACTCCCTGAAACCATTTCAAAGCAGAGATCTCGCTGTAATCCATGCCGGCACGGATTTTCAGCGTTTCGACCAGGATTCTGGAGAACTGGGAAGGCGTTTTACTATTCTTATCCTGAGTCTTCATGCGCTAATAATAACATATCCATGCCTGAATCGCCAGCGAAAAATTGTCAGAGTATCAACCGGTACGCTTCAGCTAAGGATTTCACCGTCAGACTCAGATCATGTTGCTGCCGTATGAACTCCCTTCCCCGCTCTCCCATGGCTTGCCATTCATTCCGTCTGGCAAGCATTCCACGCAAAGCTCCGGCCAATGCCATGGCATCATCAGGGGCAGCCAGCATCCCGCTCCTGCCCTCTTCGATCACGAGCGGAATGTCCCCCACAGTTGTACCCACGGCCGGCAGACCGCATGACATGGCCTCCAGAAGGACAAGAGGCAGGCCCTCCCTGCGCGAGGAAATTACCAGGAGATCGATGCTGCGATAAAATTCGCGCATATTGGAAACCGGGCCGCAGAAAGATAGAATGCCATCCAGCCCGTGGTCTGAACTCATTCGCTTCAGTTTTTCCTCGTCGTCCCCGGAACCGGCAATCCTGGCTTTGAAATCATGGCCTTCAGCCTTGAGAGCCGACAAAGCCTGAATCAGCACATCAAAACCCTTGACACTGCTCAGTCGGCCCGCAGCCCCGATCGCAGGGACGAACCCGGTCTTTCCCGCAGAAGCAGGTTCAAAGAGGCCTGTGTCAATACCATATGGGGCCATCAGAAAGCGCTCTTCCGGAATACCAAAGCCCTGGAAGTAACGCTGGACAAAGTGCGCGCCCACTATCAAGTGTGGTGCCAGCCTGACAACGGACGAACCCAGATGGTTGCGATACTGGCCATGCGGAGAGAACACGAACGGGCACAGGCCCATGGATGCGAAGTACAGAAGCCAGCCCGGAACGCGTGAATGGGCGTGCACCAGATCAAATCGTTCCCGCTTGATCAGAATGCGCAGGTCACGGATGCGCAGAAGAGTGCGCACACTCTTTGATTTGATGTCCATGGTGACATGCCTGACTCCTGAACGCTCGATCTCCTGGATCAACTCCCCCCCAGCCGACACCACCGTAGAATCCACCCCGTAGGATTTAAGGCGCGGGACCACGGAAACCACGAAGTGTTCCACACCACCCTGATCCAGTGAAGGCAATGCCTGCAGCACTTTGATCACAGCAGCATCCTCTTCAGAATCGCGCCCGCCACAGATAAAGGCTTCCTTCGCCTGAGCGCTAAAAAGGCGATCCCGCGCCAGGCATCCGCATCGAGTACATCAAGCGCGAGCACATCCAGGTACGCACCTGCAGAATCACGGAAACGCCGCATCTTCCCCAAGAGATAAGCGCAGGTCAGCAGAGCCTCACGGGTCTGTTCCCGCGGGAGCCCGACCTCCCGGCAGAGAGCGCGGTAAAAGCCGAGCGCCTGTTCGTAAAAACCGCTGTCAAGGCACATGCCGCCTGCCTGCCTCAGAAAATCCGGCCCCCTGTCGCCTGTAAACAAATCCAGAAACTCGAGAGCGTCTTTATGCTTCCGATTCCGGAACAAAGCGCGAAGATATGGCGCATAAAACTCCAGCTCCCTCTCGGTATATGCATAGTCCCTGTATAGCTTAAGCAGCCTGTTGTAATGCCCGGCCCGTTCCAGCAGAAAAACGCGCCTACAAAAATTCTCCCTGCCTTTGATGCGCGAGAGAAAAAAACAGGCCTTACCAGGCTTATCGATTTTTTCCATGATATCAGCGGCCTTGCCGCAGAAATCGCGCGTTCCGAGCCTTCCCCTCAGAAAACGCAGCTGCCTGAGCGCAGAGCTGTACTCACCCCTTTTCAGGTGATGCTCCAGAAGAAACTCACGACAGGGAATGTCATTTTCGATACATACGACTTTCCCGGCGTATTCCGCAGCCTCATCGGTTCTGCCTCCTGCAAGCGCAATCCTGTGTTTCATGCGCTGCACATCAACAGTTTCCGGAATGGATGAAAGCTTTTCCAGCAGAGGCTCTCCGCCTGACCCGCCTGCCATGCCGTTGCACGCCTCGGCAAGTTCGGGATCAGTCAGCCATTCCCCGCCTTCCTTTTTCATGAAATCAAGCATCTCTTCTGTTCTGCCTGCCGCAGCCATGGCCTTGGCCAGTTGCTTCAGAAGCTCAGACCTCTCAGCCAGGCCCTGCGCCAGAGCGCTCAAGGTTTTCCAGACCCCATCAGCAGTCTCGCGCTCAGCCAGCAGCGAAACCAGGCAGGCCAGATGAGAAGAACGGCCTTCACTGTCAATCCCGGCAAGCACTGGAAGCATCACTGCCAGTTTTTCCGTCTGTCCCATTTTTTCATAGATACCGGCAAGGAGCTTAAGCAGATGGATATCCTGATCTTCTGAACAAAGCTTTTCCAGAATTTCAGAGGCTTCTGCTTCCCTTCCTGTGTAGTGGCATGCAAGAGCCAGCATTTTCGCACTCTCAGGGTCAAGATCCGGTTTATCTTTCAGCAGGACCACAATGTCTTCGTGCTTGCCCTCGCTGTGCTTAAGGCCGACTAAGACCTTCAGGGACTCATCATCCTGCCTGCGATCGTATAGAAATCCGTAAACTCTTTCCAGTTCGGATTCCCGACCCATGGCGCGGCACAAATCATAAAGCCTGCCTGCGAGCGACAGATCCGGCCTGTTGAAAAAAAGCCGCAGCAGTCTATCCAGATAGGCGGAATCAGAAAGCTGTGAAGGTTCTGCCTGATAGTCGAACCCATGGCCGAACCATTGCCGGATTTCTCCATCATTGATGAAATATCGCGTGTAGTTTCCGCAATCAAAGCATGGAGGGTATTCTTCGTGTCTTGACTCCAGGTGCGCCAGCCTCATGGCGTGCGCCTTTTCACCCCACCACAGGTTTTCGAAGCGCTCGCATCCCAGGTTTCCCAGGGAAAGTTCAAGCCCGTTGTCCCTGCAGCACACGGTCAGCCGTCCATCAGTGTGTACTGTCGGATACATGAACGGCGACAGGCATGGAGGACGGTTGGCATATCGTGAAAGCTCCATACCGGCACGGCTGTAAAAGGGCAGGTGCGATACAGGCTCTCCGAGCACCACACGATATGGATACTCACTGTAAAGTCGTCCGGACGGCAGAGCGGATAACTTTTCCTTGACCCGCAGGAAGCGATCCTGAGCCTCGTTCTGTGGAGACAGCTGCACTTCCTTGAACAGGATCAGGTTGTCTTGCGTGAAATCCATCTCAAAGGACAGCTGCCAGTTCATTTTCCGGTTGTCGAAGAAATTGCGGAACCTGTAGTAAAAGTCCAGTGCCTCAGGCTCATTTTCCGGCAGCACCAAGAGTTGTACCGCAGCCTGCACCCTGCCGTGCAAATTCAGTCTCTGCTTGGTTTCGAAAAAACGGATGATGTTGTTCATGGCATCATCCCATGCATCTGAATCCTTGATGGCACTGAAAGACCCGGGACTGTTCGCATCCAGGGAAAACACGACCGCGATTTTTTTGTCCCATTCTGAGACAATTTGAAAAAACTCCTCGATTCTGTCCGGGAAAAAAAGTGTGGCATTGGTATTGAAAGTCAGCACATGGAAAAAATTTCTTTCCAGGTCATAGCGTTTAAGTATCCTGACCATTTCGTTGAATCCGGGATGCAGAAGCGGTTCCCCGACCCAGCAGAGCATAACATTGCCGAAATCACTGCCAAAGGAATTGGCAATGATGCGCTCGAACAACTCGACAGTCATGTCGCGGCCGGTCTGTTCTGCGCAGCGCGACCTGTTCTGAAGTAAAGAAGGCCTGCACATGTAGCAGGCCAGATTGCAGCGATCAGTGATTCCCAGCTGCAGATTCGGAAGCAGCGGCAGTTTCATCAGGCGAGTTTCACATAATACTGCTTGCAGGCGTATTGGAACAGGTTTTCGTTCATAGTGTACTCAATCCCGTCAAACAGGCATTTGGCGCGAATGATCTTGAGTATGTCGCGCGGCTGACAGGCCCTGAACGGCCGTCCTTCGGCCTTCATATACTTATCCACGAACACACTGACCATGGCTTCATCATAGGGGATTTTCAGATTTTCACAGTTGAGTTTAAAGATCTTCCGGTAGGATTCCTCATCCGGGTCCAGAATGTGAATTTTGTTCTGGAGACGGCGCAGAAAGGCTTCGTCAACCAGATCGGCTGGATCGAGGTTGGTGGAAAACACCACCAGCTGGATAAATGGCACCTCGATCTTTTTTCCGTTGTGCAGTGTCATGAAATCAATGCTCTTTTCCAGGGGGACGATCCAGCGGTTAAGAAGATCGCGCGGCCTGACAATCTGGCGGCCGAAGTCATCGATCAGGAACATGCCGCCATTGGCCTTGAGATGGATCGGGGCCTCGTAAAATTTGGCGGTCGGATTCCAGATCAGGTCCAGTTCTTCGAGCGTCAGTTCTCCGCCGACCACGACCGCGGGAGGATCGCACAGAAGCCAGCGGTTGTCATAGGTCATGGATGCGCCTTCCTCTTCGGCCAGCTTGTGATAAGACGGGTCAAAAAGCTTGATCACCTGGTTGTCGACTTCAATAGCATAAGGCACCAGCACCTTGTCACTGATAATGCGCGAAATGCGTTCAGCAATAGATGTCTTGCCGTTTCCCGGAGGCCCGAAAAGGAACATTGACCCGCGTGAGTTAACAGCCGGCCCGATTTCCTCGAACACAGATTCCTTGATGATCAGATCAGCGAATGCGGCCTTGACCTGGTCGCGGTTGATGGGAGTGAAATCCTTGACATGCTTTTTCACGATCTGATTGTACTGCGCAATGCAGACAGGCGCAGGCCCGATGTATTCATCGCGTTCAAAGATTTCCCGGACCTTGCCGCGGCCCATGTCCAGGATTTCATACAGGCAGTGAATGGCGTGCGACGAGCCGGCGCCATCAATGAATTTCTGCTTTTTCAGAAGTTCGATCACCTCCAGGGTAACACTGGCGGGCAATTTGAGTTCCTGCGAAATTTCCTTGCCGGTGATTTTGCCGTTGGAGTAAATGATCTTAAGAACCAGGTCCTGGAGAAAGGATTTTTTGAGTCCTGTTTCCTCCAGTGTTTTAGGTAAAAGCGGTCGAAAATCCATTATCTGACTCCTTTTTTCGGTTTTGCACCTGACTTCAAGGATCCTCTGTCTGCAAAAAAGGCCACAGAGCCAGGAAACCCTCAGATTATATCAAATTCTGCGCCTGTTGAACAGCAACCCGGGTTTACGGGCGCGGACCGCAACAATCAGCCCCGCGAGCAGCAGCACCAGCAAGAAGCGCAGCAGGCTGTTGCGGATGTATATAGCCGACATCTTCGGGGTTTCACCGACCTTTTTAAAGCGGAAAGTCTTGCCTGTTGAAGGTATGACGATCCCTGCAACCGGCTGTGCTGGTGCAATCTCCTGTTTCCGGACCAGGGCTTTTCTGGGTGCATACTGGGTTTTCCTGCCATACCCCACCTGGGAACTGGTCGAACTGTCAGTCCAGGTCTGCTGATTGGAATAAAGATTCTGCTGAAAAATCTGTTCCTGCATGCGGTCGATCTCTCCTGTGTCATCCAGCATTACATCCGACATCTCGCGGCTCTGCCTCTCGACATCACCAGCTAAGTCCCCGTCAATGACACCGTCCTTGAGCGCCTTGTCATACTCTGTGTCCAGTTGCTTCTTGAGCTTGCCCATATTAACACGCGCCCGCTGCTGCAAAACAAGATTGTCGCTGCCTGCGATTTTACTGACGCTCTTGACCTCTTCCATCAGGTTGCGGAGATACTCCAGTCCCGCCTCGCCTGTTTCGGCTTCATGCATGCTGCCGAAAAACTTGAGATACTGCGAATCCCCGGGAAGCGTGATAGTCCAGAATGTGCCGGCCACATCAATATTGTCCAGAATCACGGGCGGAATAAACCTGGCGCTGAACCAGCCGTACGCAACTTTTGTGCGATAACAAATCTCGATCATCTGATCCAGAGAACCTGCGCTGGAGCGTGAAAGCGGTATCAGCAGCACCCCATTCTCTTCTGCTGGGCGGATCTTGTTCCCGTCTGCATTGACCTGCCAAAGTTCCGACCCTTCCGGCAATTGCACACGCAGAAACTGCTGGGTCAAGTTGCGAATCCTGTATGACGCTTTTGAGAGCATGAATCCTGAATCATGCACAAAGCTTTCAATCCCGGCCCACTGGACCGAAGAACGCACCAGTTCCCCGCTTACAACCCTGGTTATGCCGAACAATAGCTCCCAGTCGCCGAAAGCCACGCAAGCCCTGTACAGCATGCCGCGATCAGTGCCTGAAGGCATATAGGGAATGGCATCCGCATCTGTCAGTCCGCTCGCGGTTTTCTCGGAAAGTTCGATCGCGGAATCGTTTTCCACCAGAACATAGTGGGTTTTCGTGCCATTGACAGGAGTGCTGATCACGGGCAGGCGCAATTCGGTCATGTCCGAAGCCAATGGAATACCTGCTGACACATTTACGGACAGGGACTCGCGCTCGGGAAATCTGGCGATCAGTTTTACACGCCAGGCGTCATTAACCCTTTTCACGCTGATTTCACGGGCCTTTTCGCAGATCACCACCGGTAGGATCTCTTCCGGAAGCAGAATGTCGAATGCGACTTCCTTGAATACGGCGTGCTCAACGGAGAAATTGACAATAGCACTGCAGGATGCCTTTTCGTCGGTCAATTTGACGAACAAAGTGGAAAGTGCGGAAATTAAAGCAGTCTTTTCTGCCACATCAATGTTCAGGGAAAACGCGTCATCCTGCACAGAATAGTGAAGCCCGCCGCTCCCTTTCTGATACAGCCCCTGGCTGCCGCGCACTGTAAACAAAAGACCCGGATCAATGTCGAGAGTCACTGAAGAACCCTTTTCAGTACCGAACATTCCTTTAAAGTCAATCGATCCAGGCACAGCCGATGGGGACAGAAACCCTGCCGAGAGAAGCAGTTTCTTGTCTCCTGAATGGTACACTGTAACTATGCCCCCTTTTTCATGCCAGCTGACAACCTGTCCACCGGTCACTCCAGTCACACGGAAACCCTCTGGAACGGGGAACACCAATACAGGATCAGGATTGTTGAGCTCTGCCTTAACATTGATTTTTGTTTCCTTCCGCGTGATGCCTACCTGATAACTGGCTACCACCGAGGTTTTCCGCACTTTTTCCTCGATCATCATCAGTCCGGAGGCTTCACCCGTGATTTCAAAGGCATACTCGTCAGCTGATACGGCATCGGTTTTGCGCAACCCTGAAAGCCCGGAAAATATCATCTTTTCCCCTTCTGCAGAGTGGACCAGCAGACGACCACCAGCTGAGAATCCTTTGAATGCAGGCAGGGGGAGAGAGACTGATCGTAATTTTGCAAGCTCGTAAGTAATACTGAGCACAGCCTCAGAGCCTGCCGCCATATCTACGACATATCCGTCTGGTTGCCTGCGCAGCCCGGTCGCATGCATGGAAGTGATGCCTGTCAGTATGGCTCCTTCCGGCAGATTGACAAGAACCTGTTTTCCAAATCCGGTTAAAGTCACATCAGCGGCCACAGTGATTTTTGATAGTTCCACCCTCAGAACGCAGTCCATCACAGCCACACTCCGCGAGGCAGCAACCTGTTCAGGCTCGCTGTAGAGCACACAGACGCGCCCTCCTTCCTGGAAAGTGTGCAGGTTGCCGTTATCTGTGGCACGGTACCATCTCCCTGTATCCGAAACATCAAAGCGGCCGGGAATGACTTCGACATGGGCATAAGCGTCCGAAAAAGCCGGAAAGTCCAGCGAAATCATCTTCCCCCTGTCCGGTATGACCTTGAACCGCGCGATTACCCTGTGCCTGCCGGAGGACAACAGCAGTTCCCTGCTGCCCGGGTTGACAGATGTATCGCGTCCATCAACGGAAAGCTCTGTCAAAGCCATGTCCGCATAAGGGAAAACCACACTGGTAAACCCCTTATCCGGGCAGAATGCATCAGTCTGAGCAGTAATGTCGGCCTCCTGGTCATGCAGGCGGATCAGGAAGCTTGCATTGGCCAGGAAATAGCCGTAAACAGAGGCTTCCTCTGTAGCTGCCCAGTGAGCCTCGCGATACAGGGCTTGAAACTGCTCTTGCGTCAAAAAAACCTTTTCAGGTGAGTGGAATCCGGCAGGGTCTCCCTGCACGGGAACGATGATCTCATTGAATTCAGCAGCAAAAGCATCGGTAGCCAGCAGCACGATTATGAGAAAAACGATCATAGCCGCGATTCTGGCGTAATCGGCCTTGAATTTGAGTGAAAGACCCCCTGCCGTCAGTCCCAGGAGCGCAAAATTCAAATAAAAGGTCAGAGCCGAATCCGCGACAATCAGTGGAAACACGAAGGCCAGGACAGCGAAATACGGCAGCTCTTTTCTGAACCTGGAATACACTGAACAGAATGCAGCCAGAAAAATGATTATCCCCAAAAAACGCAGAGTTTTCCCACTGACTATGCTGAGCCGCAGGATGCCGGGCGCAGTGCTTGTCGTAAAATCAAACCTTGCGCCCTGGGGGTCAAATCCGATAGGCAAAGCCATGATGCCTGCCCTGCGGCCTGGTCTTTGCACAGAGGCTGGTTTAGGTTCCGGCACTGGCTGAGGAGCTGGAGAAGAAGCCGCAGCTAATTGCAGTGCAGCACTCTGCTCTACCAATGGCATGGCTTCATCTTCCGCGAAATTTTCCAATTTGTTGTTCTCTTCCAGTTGTTCCATTCCCAGTTCATTGGGTACCGCACCTGATGGTTGCATTTTGGCCTCAGAGCGTTTGGATTTCTGCAGTTCCAGACAACTATCATCAAAATCTCCCGGCATACTTGAAGCAGCTCCGGATAGTTTTGATGAAATCGTATCAAAGGTATCACCAACAGTTGAACCAGATGAAGTTAATGCCGCCAATATCAAGATAAAGGCAATAACAATCAAGGTCGCAGGAAAGAGAAGATTCGACTGCAATAAAAGTTTAAGCTTCGGATACATCCATTTCAGCAGCAACCCAAGCAGAACAACCACTATCAGCAAAACAATAATTTTAAAAAGTAACCCTGAATAAATCAGAAACAACCATGTCTGTGACAAAAAATGCAGAAATTGTTCCAGAAATGGAGTAGCGTAAATTTTGTTCAACGCCTCATAATCCCCTGAAAACCCTGTCACAACCAGATGCTCAGGCACATGCACTCCAACTGATGCCTGAAGCACAGGCAGTTCAAAGAGCGGAGGCTGCAGGATAAAAGTTGTTCCTATCCAGCTTGTCATACCTTCCATGGCATACATCAGGGAAATTGAAGCCAGATCAGAAGACAGCGGAATCATCAACGAGGAACCGGATTTCATCGGTTTGACCGGAGATCCGTCCTTTTCCGCAGAAATCAGCACAGCGCCTTCAGGAAGAGCGAACGGCAGAAACTGCAGTCCATTGCCTGAGCAGAAGAAATCCGCTCTGGTGCTGACAGCTCCACCCGGGGAAAACTGCGCAATCAGATCGACTTTGCCGATGAACCCGCCGGACTGCCAGTGCCTGTTGAATGTCTTCTTGCCCAGAACGAGCGTGTGACTGATGTCGCTGTATCTGTATGCTGCTGCCCTGCGGTCCGTGAAATGCCCGCAGTCCGGAACCTCGTCAGGGTCGACCTCCAGCAGGTTGACCGGCTTGAACTGAAACTCCGCGTCTTTTGATGAATACACACTCAAAAACCCGCTGTGCACCGCGGCCTCGGCAATGTACAACGAAGAAACGCCTGTCGCACCAGCCGGATACTCAATAGTCAGCGGCAGTTCCAGATCCCCGGTCTGCCTTTTTTCAAAAACAACCATCACGGTCCTGACACCGTTTTTCTCCCCATGACGCAATTCTTTATGCGGAAAATCGACAAATACTCGGCCAGAGGCCTCTTCAGGCAGCACTATTGTCAGCTCATCGGCACTGCCGTTCTCGATGCCCACAAAGCATGTGGCTTTTTCCATCAGGGAATCGTCAAGACGCAGGCTGCGGACAGTCATCTCAGTGATAAAGGGCTTTCTGCGGCTCAGCTCCACTTTGCCGGAGTACAGTCCGTCAATGTAAAGAACAGTCCGACCGGCTGTTGAAGAGGCGAACACCAGTCCGGTGAGGGACGACAGCGAAAGGTCGAATTCCCTGTCGCACGACACCTCGATCCTGCCCCTGATGTCGGCCGCATCTTTGGCGAACAGACCAGGAATAATGTTCATGCCCAGTTGATAAGCTGCTTTCACCGCTACAGTCAAGCTCTCCCGCGCCTCTGGCAGCATGATCAGGTATTCTCCGTCAATCTCTTCGATTACTGACACGCATCCCGGGGTAGAAAGACCAGCGCCAGGCAGTCCGGCCAGGGTCAGGCGATAAATGCCGGCCTCGTCAGAAACAATCAGATTTCCAGTCAGTAAAGCCTCGCTGCCGCTCAAAAACAGCTGCAGCTCCGTCTTCTGCATCAGCGTGCCGGATGCCCGGAAGCATGAAAGGATCAGTCTGTAATCAGGGCCTGGAAAAACGAAGGACAACAGAGATTTATCGGCAGCAGGAATCATAGCCAGGCCGGATGATTCCTGAAGACTCACCCGATAAGCCTTTTCAGCGTATACCCTGATAGTTCCCCAAGTCAGACCCGCCTCACGCACCTTCAGCACAGGAGCCTGGACTTCCCCGGTTAATCCCTGCTGCTTCACAGAAAGCGCCAGTTCCAGTTTAGTGGTGCCTGGTTTGACATGCACCAGCAGCCCGTCCGACCGGTCTTTAAACTTCAGCACGCTGTCGCCTGAGACCTCGGCAAAGTTGTGATCCGGAAGGTCAATGTGCAGGACCTCAGGCAGACTCCCTCTTAATGTGAACTTCCCGAGACACAGCAGACCATCCCCTCCGACAGTAACAGAAAGATCCTGGTCGCAGATCAATCCACCCAGGCCCTCCCCTGCCCCGATTCCGGGAGTCGCGCTGAAAACAAGCTCCTCCCCGGGAACAAGCGGCAGGGTTATCTCCCTGCGCGGACAGCCCTGATACTCCACTTCAAAGGGGAAATTCAGGTGCAACCTGCCTGTGACAAAAGGCGGGAACAGGCATGAAACAGCGATCCTGTCGCTGTCGCAGTCAACAGGCACAAAAGCTGTAGCCCTGACAGAATGACTGCCTGGACTGACCATCAGGCATTCCCGACCCTCAATGCATCGGATGAGCACTGTTCCTTTCCCGGAAACGGACAGTTCCTGAAACATGACCTGCCTGCTGTCAAAAGGGATTTCCGCTGTATCCACTGCTGAGACATGCAGAGTGCCGTCCAGGCGGATAAGACCGCTGCCCGGCACAAACGAGCCTGTGTATTCCTGACACACAAGCGACTGCGCAACAGGAACCTGCAGCATAGGAGCAACACGGTCACTTGCCATGCGGGTCAGGCGAACATATTCATCCCAGTCAAGCAAGATCCCTGTCCCTGGAGGAAGCAATCGCGGCAGAGCGCTTGCAGGCACAACATGGCGTATCTCGTCAATACCAGCAGAAGAAGCAACGGTTAAAATCAAGAGAAGCGCCGGGCAACAGATAAGGTTTGAATAAAATAGTCTCCTGTTACGGTAAAGGGTAATGGGTGATAGGTAATCAGGGGAAAGAGGAGAAGCCTCTCTAAACCAACAGCTAATCACCAACAACCAGTTACTGATTGTTTTCATCATTATCAGGCTCCCTGCCCGTTGCCCTTATCCGGTTTGCCTGCTTCATTCCCGACCCGGCGTTCCCTGATGAGATTCAGGATTCGCAGCCCGAAATCAGCGAAAATTACTAAGAATGCACTCAGCTGTAATGCAGAGAACAGATTTGCGATCCTGTCGAACCAGGGATCAAAGAAATTGGTAACCAGCAGGCACGAAAGGAAAACCGCCACACAGATCCTTACACGCGAGGCCTGATGGTACAGGTACCAGGTGACTGCCAGAAACAATACCCCTGTCAGAAAATTGAACAGTTTGCCGGACATGAAGAAGAACCAGCCCTTAGCCCATGATCCGAGCCTGGTCACATGGAAGTGCCTGCCGCTCGTGTCCATACTGGCTTGCATCACCTGCATCGACTGCTCGCGGATTTTTCGGCCGTATTCGCTCTCGTACGCATAACGGCTGTATTTCTCGCGCACGGCATTGCCCCCAATGTATAGATACGAGAAGCGGTCCGGCAGATAAAAGTGCCAGTCCAGCCGGTCTACAATGATGTCCCTGATCTCAGGAGTACGCAGCGTGCCGAACCCGATTAACCCCATGCTCCCATGACCTTCGGTTGAATACTGTAAAGTCAGCACTGAGAATATCCTCTCAGACTGAGGAGGTATCTTAATGGCAGTATAGCCATCAGCGTCAGGCTTGGAAAAGCGCTCGCTGCTGCCATTGATGTCTAGAGACAGGATGCGGAAATTATCAGGGAGCTTCAGGTGGATGAACTGTCTTCCATTGTTCTGAATATACAATGTGTACATGTTCTTCGGCTTGCGGTCCTCGGTGTATACTGTGATCAATCGAGCATACTTGACCAGACAGTCCGGCACTGCCTCGTACTCCGGCCTGTTGACAGTCAGGTCCAGCCTGTATTCAGGTGTGACATGCCTGAAGGACTTGAATACAGGGCTGAGTGCGAAAAGAGGATGAGTCAATTCTTTAACATCGGTTTCCTCAAGCTGATCAGTATCGCTGTCAATGTTCAGCGACTGATCCCTGGCAATGCCGATGCGGCCGGAAACCGAGAAAGCGCCTTTAACGGCCACACACGGGACAACCAGATTTTTTGGGTCTTTTCCGGTCTCGATAGGTATTTCCAGCGACCAGTTAAGGCTGTAAAGTCCCTTGACCGGACGCTGAAAAATGATGTCGCAGATCAACAGCCCGTCTTTCTCGGTTTCTTTTTTCTCATTGATAAAGCTTCCGTCCACCCGAAATTTGCCCTTGTGTACGGCAGACACAGTTAAGCTCAAGGAAGTAACGCCGGCATACTGGATGTTATAGTCAATGACCCCCTTGACAGCGCACTGGTTCTGATCGACAGACACCAGCATGCTGCTGACAGCGCTGACCGAGGATTCGCGCATTGTAATTGTCAGAGTGCCCCTGTAAGGATGTGTGAAGAACCTGAACCCGAGCACAGGTTTCAAGTCCTGGTTCTGAGCCTGTGATGATCTGGTCATCTGGGGAATAAGCTTCTGGATATCATACGGAATGAGCGCTTTAAAATCTCCTGTGTTAAGTACAAAACCATCTGGCGCGCTGACTGAGATGAATCCTGATTCCTTGTCGCTCTCCAGAAGCAGGATATCCGGAATACTGTATGCTGTGTATGGTTCCGGGGCGGCCTGGTGGAAAGTGACAATAAACTTCCGGTCATTGAAGGCCTTTTCCCTGAAAGTGATCTTGGCCTCATTCTGTCCGCTGCCCTTTGATACAAGATAGTCTTCAATGTCGGATTCAGGCTCGATTTTTGACAACGAAAGCCCGGATGGGTATGCCACGGTGACAGAGTAGACCCCGGCATTACGAATTTTCAGGTCAAAGGTATCGCGGACCTCAATATCGCTTTCCTTTAGAAAAATCTCAATATTCTGGGTGACGAGAATCTGAGGCTGTATCACCTCTGTGCCAACTTCAAGAAGCCAGTCCGGCGCAGTGAAACTGAATCCATAGCTCGGCAGATACACCCCTTCCGAACTCCCTGAAGCATCGATGCGGGACAGGCCGCTGGAGTTTTCCACTTTGCACTTGATTTCCTGGTTCCGAAAAACAATCAGTGTCCCCTCTTCGCGCATGCAGTTTTCAGTACTCAGAGGCAGAATCCGGATTTTTTCCCCGCCCGGGCCTTCTGTTTCAAGCACTATGGAGAAATCTGCATCCAGAACTGAAAAAAAGGTGACTGACAGTTCCAGCCCCCGACCTTTATTTACAGTTTTCTGGCCTTTGATGCCGTCACCACGCAATGACAGTACATTTTCTCCTTCAGGCAACAGCACAGTCACACGGTCTGTGCCTCCCTGATGCACATGGTAATTGAGCGTTGATTGCGAACGCACCCGGTCCTGGTCGATGAAAATGCTGCGTTCCTGATTACAGGAAATGACTGCTTCAGCATGGGTATCCTTGCGGCCTTTCCAGAGTACTGCGATGCCGGGGCTCATGCCCAGGTGAGCTTCCAGCACAGTAGATGCGCCTCTGGCGGTAACTGTGCCTGTATTGACAGGCTGGACCTCAAAATCAATGTCCCTCTCAGGAACAGTCAGTTCTAAGCGCGAAACCGCGCACTGCGGAATGGAGAAAGCGACTTCCCCGCCGTCCTTTCTGGCATTGACAGGTGCCAGAAAGTTGACTGTCAATTCATATGTTCCGGGTTTTTCGCAAACTATCAGCAGTTTGCCGTTCCGGGAAGTCAGCATGATGCGGCCGTTCTTCTCTGTCAGCCCGGTGAGAGCCACTTGGGAAAACGGGCACTCCAGCATGGACCATCCCTTTTTGAGCACGGAAAAGCTGATCTGGGCTGAGAATTCAGCCTGGGCTCCTTTGACGGTCCCGCGATACTCGGCTCTGGTGAACACAGCGTCAACCGGAGGTGGTTCAATTACCCCGGTCTCACAAGTGGTGCCTGCCTGCCAGAGCTTGATGAATTCCTGATAAGGAATGAATACGCCCTTGTTTTTGTCATTAAAAACCTTTTCAATATTTTCATAAGGGACATATACGGTCGTGGCTGTACGGCTCTGTTCTGGAGCAGCGTGCATCAGCAGGGACAGTATCAGAAAAAGGAAAACAAAGGCTTTGAGTTTCATGGGGTTCTCCTGCGGTTTTTCTGATATTTTACAGGAAAATGATTGAAAATCACAGACGGTCAGGTCAGGAAGTCTGGAACGGCATGGTCCGTTCCCAGCCCCTACTTCTTTGTCGCCAGATACACGCTGATGACGATCGGTGTGAAAATGATGATAAAGATCGTGGGGAACACGCAACCGACGAGCGGGAGCATCATCTTGATCGGTGCTTTCATGGCAGCTTCTTCCGCGCGCTGGCGTCTGCGCTGCCGGGCCTGAGCCGACTGAATTCGTAAAACATTGCCGATACTTACTCCCAGAGATTCAGCCTGCACAAGAGACGAGATGAAATTAGACAGATCGTCCACCTCCATCTTTTCAGCCATATCTTTTAAAGAATCGCGTCTTTTTTTGCCCAGTTTGACCTCATTGAGAACATTCTGAAATTCTTCGGCCAGCGGGCCTCTGAATTTTTCCACCACTTTGCTCATGCCGGCATCAAACCCAAGCCCGGCTTCGATGCTTACAGTTAAAAGGTCCAGCACATCCGGCAGTTTCCGCTGGATGAGATGCTTACGCATGGCAATGCGCTTCTGCAGATAGATGTTCGGAATCAGCGTGGCCAGCATCACTGAAATGATTCCTGCCAGCAGATAATGAATGACCGGGGTGCCGATAAGAAAGCAGGCCAGTTCACTGACAAAAAGAAACAGCAGGGTCAGCACAGTACGCAAAGCCAAAAACTCTTCAACGGTAAGATCGCCGGGATTACCCGCCTGAGACAGTTCTTTTTTCAGTTTCTCCTTCTTGGCCACATCAGTTTTTTTCTTCGAACTTTTGCCAAAGGATCTTAGAATCGGCAGAATAATCCTTTCCTTGAAGCTCTTTTGCAGTTCCTCGTCTTTGACCGAAGTAATAACAGGCGCTCCGCTCGGACTGGTACCTTTGGTCAGAAAATCGAGCCGCTTCTGCAGCTCCTTTTTTTCCTTGTCCGGCCAGAACATTACTGCCAGCACTACCGGCACAGCGAGCAGAAGAACAATCATGGCAAGATTCATTTAGACCTCGATATTAGTAATGTTCTGAATGATCAGAAAGCCCACGCCCTGCATCACTCCGCCGGCGATCAGCATGTAATAGGCCTTGAAAGACCCTTCAGAAAATGTGAAAAAGGTCTGCATCAGATCCGGCCGGATCACGGAAAACGCCCCGAAAATCCCGACAGGCAGCAGGGCCACCACAATGCCGGACATACGCGCCTGGGCCGTCAGAGTGGAAATCTGACCTTTGATGCGGATGCGCTCGCGCAGGGTTTCGGAAATGCCGTCCAGAATTTCGGCCAGGTTGCCGCCGATCTGGCGCTGAATCATGATCACAGTCACAACCAGGTCAAAGTCTTCGCTCGCAATGCGCTCGTTCAGGTCATTGAGGGACTTGTCCAGATCCATTCCCAGCGCGTTTTCCCGTACAATACGCTTGAATTCTTCCGATGAAGGGGCGGCGGCTTCCTTGGAAATCAGGTCCAGCCCCTGAAGAAAACTATACCCGGCCTTCATGGAATTGGACAGCATCACGAGATTATCCAGCAGCTGATTCTGAAACTGATAGCGTCTTTTCTTGATTTTTCTTTTAAGAACAAAATGCGGAAAATAAAATCCCACAGCTCCAATACATATTCCCCATACCATGCTGCTGGTCATCATCATTCCCAGGGCCAGTGGAATAACCGCTGAAAGCATATTCATGGCAGCAAATTCATTGGCTTTTAAGGGGATATTTGCGTATTCAAGTTTTTTGGAAACTGATTCAGAGATGGAAGCCGGGGTGATCAATTTGCCTATGTTCTGGAGCACTTCAGACATCTTCTGATTGCGCTTCTTGGGTGGTGCAGTTGCCCCGTCAGCAGACTGTTTCGGCTTTTCTTCCTGTGAATCGCTTGACTGCATGATATTTTCCAGGCGCTGTTTCAGAATGTCGTTCTCACTGGCGAATCCCCGGAAATTAAAGATCAGGTAAAGCAAAACTCCGACAACAACCACCAGAAGAACAGCGAAAAGATTCATTTTTCTGCGTCCTTATCGACGAAAATATCCGGAGGCAGGTTCTCCCCGTGCGAAATCAGCTTGTCCATGAACTTTGGGCGGATTCCGGTCGGCTTGAGTCGACCAATGATCTTGTGATTGGCGTCAAGCCCCTTCTGCTCGAAAATAAAGATGTCCTGCAATGTAACAGTGTCACCTTCCATACCCTGCACTTCCGTGATGTGCGTAATTTTACGCGTTCCGTCCTGCAATCTGCTCTGCTGCACGATCAGGTTTACCGCTGAAGAGATGTTTTCCCTGATGGCCTTGATCGGCAGATCCATACCTGCCATCATGACCATGGTTTCAAGCCTGCGAATCATATCTCTGGGTGTGTTGGCGTGTCCGGTCGTCAATGAACCGT
>JAQTRI010000291.1 GCA_028711905.1 Candidatus Wallbacteria bacterium
AAATGCAGTGAATGCCAGAGAAATAAAGATCAATGTTAAATAAAAAGATAATTTCATTGAGCCTCCCTTTTTCGTACAAATCAATTGTACCCGCTACAAGAGGCGCGTCAAGTTACAGATTGTTACAATTCGGGGATAGATAAGACGCCATTATTAGACATCCCCGTACCCCCCATCGAAATCATCAGATACTTCCGCTGCTTTAAACCATCCTCAGCACCTTTTCGAGAATGTCTGTATTCTGTTCCCGCGCATCTGAACTGCTGTTCAGTTCCGCCTTTCTCCCGTCAGCCGCGAAATAAGTGCCGGATTTTCCCGGGACTCCGGTCAGGGGAACAACCATTCCTTTATACTTCGCGGGTTTGAACGGAGAAAACCAGAGCGCGATGCGCGTTTGAGGCAGGCCGATGGCATTCTCGCCGAAGAAAATCACGGCCCGGTCTTTCATCATGGCAGTGATTTCACTGGTCCTCAAGGCTTTCAGGCCCGACTGGCGTAAACCTGATCCATTACAAACGCGATCCAGTATCACAGGATCACGGCCCAGCTTGCGGCATTCAGCAAGCAGTTCCTCAGATGCCAGGTCTTTTTCCATGACAACAACAGGTTTTCCTGACAGGAATTCCTGCCATTCCCCGGATGATTTGTGCAGCCCTTTGAGCAGATCCGTGCAGGCAGCAATGATTTTATCAGCACCACCCCTGACTGACAGTTTCTTAAAGCTGTAGTTTTCCATATCAGGAGCCTTGCCGATAAATGCCACGCGAGCATTACTGCGGCTGTGCATGCGCAGGAAGGAATCGAGAACAGGAAACCAGTCCTGACCATCGGAATTGCAAAGCACAAGAAGATCACGGTTACCGATATCTTCGATTTTCGTGCCGGCGGTTACCATGTCCGGGCTGTCATCGGCAAAACACGCGCAACTGCCGGTAATCTTCTCAGCGATTTTGTTGAAGATCAGGGCTTCCTCACAGCTCACGCCTGAACCGGCCACGAACAAGGCCTCTCTCTGCCCGGCTATGAGAGTGGCGACTTCCTCAAAATCATGAGCCGCAGCACTCTTACCTTTTAAAGTGTATGGCGTTTTCAACGGATGCTTTGCTTCAGTGTGCATGAAGCTTCCCCTGCGGCAGATGTTTTTCGCATAAATTCGACCGCTGCCTGAAACAGCCTGCACTTCGCATCCGGTCAGTTTCACCTCAACAGGGCAGAGCATGGAACAGCGGTCACAGGCTGTTTCCAGGGTTTCATACTTCCACGGGCCTGGTTTGGGCAATGCGACTTTTCCTGACAGCGCACCTGTCGGGCAGGCTGACACGCACTGACCGCAGGCATCGCACCTGGTCTGATCTAAGGGCTTCTGCATGGCAGGAGAGACCTCGACATCAAAGCCGCGAAAGACGAATCCGAGAGCGCCGATACCGCGAATTTCCAGGCAGGTGCGGATGCACTGCCCGCACATGATGCACTTACCTGGGTCCCTGATGATGTAAGGGTGGGTTTCATCGATCGGATGCCGGCCGATAGCTCCGAGGAACCGGTCGGCAACAGCCTGATAGTCTGTGGCGAATTTTCTCAGTTTGCACTCGAAAACATCCATGCAACCGCAGGAGAGGCAGCGCAGGGCTTCCTGCTGCGCGTTTTTCGGGCTCAAGCCCTTTTCCACCTCACGGAAATCGCTGACGCGGGACTGAGCCGTGTGCATGGGCATGGTAATGCGCTTTTTTTTCTCGACCTGGGCAAAATCCTCAGCTGTCAATTCATGGAATGTGTCCTTGCGCACATTAACAGCCGGAATTGCGGTTGCGATCTCACCTGTCTTGAGCCATGAGTCTATGGCCAGGGCGGCTTTCCTTCCACCTGCGATAGCCTCGACAGCAGTGGCCGGTCCGGTCTGGACATCACCGGCTGCAAACAGTCCCGGTTCTCTGGTAGAGCAGGTTTCCTTGTCGCTGACGATTGTTTCCCACTTTGTGCATTCAACCAGTTCCTGTTCGCCTTTCAGGCATGAAAGGTCCGGCCCCTGACCGATGGCTGCAATGACATTGTCCAGCGGCACAATAAATTCTGATCCGGAAACAGGCACAGGTGCGCGCCTTCCGCTCTTATCCGGTTCGCCGAGTTCCATGCGCTGGCATTTCAAACCTGTGACACGGCCGTTTTCGCCGATCACTTCCAGCGGAGCTGTCAGGAAGAGCATCTTCACACCCTCTTCCCGGGCTTCATGCACTTCCACTGACCAGGCAGGCATTTCTTTCTCTGTCCTGCGATAGATCAGGGTCACTTCTGAAGCTCCGAGCCTGAGCGCTGTGCGTACTGCATCAATCGCAGTGTTTCCTCCTCCGATCACCCCAACGCGCTTTCCGATCGGGAATGTGCCGTTTTCACTGACTGAGCGCAGAAACTCGATCCCATTGAGCACTCCTTCTGTATCTTCCCCTTTGCAGCGCATGGAAGAACCCTTGTGTGCGCCAATGGCGACAAGAATGGCGTTAAAACCATTTTCGCGCAAAGACCTGATCGTGAAATCCCGACCGAGCTTCCGGCCGGTTTCGATCTCTACACCCATATCTGTAATGTAAGCGATCTCGCGCTCCAGGATCTCGCGCGGCAGCCTGTATGAAGGAATGCCGTATCTAAGCATGCCGCCGGGTTTGGGCAGGGCTTCGAACACAACGCATTTATGACCGAGTTCAGCCAGAAAATAGGCTGCCGTCAGACCGGCCGGGCCTGCGCCGACAATGGCCACTTTTTTTCCTGTCGGTTTTCCGGCTTTCGGCCGGTATCCGTTCGGGTCTGACAGGTCCGCGTCCGCGAAATAGCGCTTGAGATAAGCGATGGCTACAGGCTCATCCACTAAGTTGCGGCGGCACTTGTCTTCACATGTGCGCGGGCATACCCTGCCACAGACAAGGGGGAAAGGATTTTTTTCCTTGTGCAGTTCTGTTGCCGCCCTGAAATCGCCATGAGCGATATGGGCGATGAAACCTTGCACATCCACTCCGGCAGGGCATTGCAGCTGACATGGTGCTACGCAGTCGCCGTAATGATTGGAAAGCAGAAAGTCTAAGCACATCTTGCGGGCTTCTCGCACAGCGGGAGAATCAGTGCGCACTTTCATGCCGTCACGGGCTTCGAATGAACAGGAAGGCACGAATCCACGGGCTCCTTCAGCTTCAACCAAGCAGATCCAGCAGGAGCCATAGGGTTTAAGCCGCTCATTGTGGCAGAGGGTCGGTATGAAAACGCCGTTGTCGCGCGCCACTTCGAAAATAGTCTGTCCGGCCAAGCCCGGGCAGTCCTTCCCATTGATATTGACAGAGATTTTTTTTCTATCCATTGCCTGGCTCCTTTACTGGACCTTGATAGCACCGAATTTGCAGCTTGCGACGCACTGGCCGCATTTGACGCATTTCGATGTGTCGATGATGTGTCTTTCCTTGACTTTGCCGGTAATGGCATTAACCGGGCAGGCCCTGGCACAGGCTGTGCAGCCCACGCATTTTTCAGTGATCGAATAAGTGATCAGTGCCTTGCATTTGCTGGCAGGGCAACGCTTATCGCGGATATGAGCCTCGTATTCGGAACGGAAATATTTGATTGTTGTAAGTACCGGATTGGGAGCGGTCTGCCCCAAGCCGCAGAGCGAGGATTTCTTGATCGTGTTCGAGAGCTCTTCAAGAAGTTCGATGTCTCCCTCCTGCCCCTGTCCTTCGGTGATGCGCACAAGAATCTCCATCATGCGCTTGGTGCCGATGCGGCAGAAAGTGCATTTTCCGCAGGATTCATTCTGGGTGAAGGTCAGGAAAAACCTGGCGATATCCACCATGCAGCTGGAAGAATCCATCACCACCATGCCGCCCGAACCCACTATGGCCCCTGTAGCGGCTAAGGATTCATAATCCACCGGCGTGTCGATGAGCGATTCCGGGATGCACCCGCCGGAAGGCCCGCCGAGCTGCACGGCTTTGAAAGGCAGTCCTGTCGAAGTGCCGCCGCCGATGTCGTAGATGATCTCGCGCAGAGGCATGCCCATCGGGACCTCGATCAGACCTCCGCGCCTGATCTTTCCGGCTAAGGCGAACACCTTGGTCCCCTTGCTTTTTTCCGTGCCGACTGAAGCGAATTCATCCCCGCCGTTTAAAATGATCCACGGTATGTTGGCCAGGGTCTCGACATTATTGATGTTGGTGGGTTTGCCGAATACGCCGGAATGCGCCGGAAACGGCGGCCTCAGTCTGGGCATGCCGCGCTGGCCCTCGACAGACGCGATCAAGGCTGTTTCCTCACCGCAGACAAAGGCCCCGGCCCCCTCTTTGATGTGGATGTCAAAGGAAAAACCGGTGCCAAAGATGTTCCTGCCGAGAAAGCCCCGGGAACGGGCCGCATCGATTGCTATGCCGAGATTGGTGACAGCCAGAGGGTATTCCGCGCGAACATAGATGATACCCTCGTCCGACCCAATGGCAAATCCGGCTATGGCCATGCCTTCAATGATTGAGTGCGGATCTCCTTCCAGCACGCTGCGGTCCATGAAAGCGCCAGGATCTCCCTCATCGCCGTTGCAGATGATGTATTTTTTGTCGCCCTTTGCATCATGGGCGAATTTCCATTTCATGCCAGTGGAAAAACCGGCTCCTCCACGGCCCCGCAACCCGGATTTCATCACTTCATCGATGACCTGCTCACTTTTCATGACAGTCAGGGCTTTTCTCAGGGCATCGTATCCGTGCCTGGCCAGATAATCATCCAGACTGCGCGGGTCTGTGCGCCCGACATTGCGTAATACTATGCGTCGCTGCCTGACGAAGAATTTCTCTTCCTCAGTCTGCTGGGCCGTACTGCGCACAACAAGCCGCGACACCACTTCCCCGCTTTTCAGGTGGCGCTCGACGAGTTCATTCACATCCTGCGGAGTGACATTGCCGTAAGTAACGGTTCGATCCGGCTCGATCACATCAACAATAACTTCGCTGTAGCACATGCCTATGCAGCCAGTGGTCGTGGCTGCGAAACCTGTGCCGGGAGATTTGGCCGCTAGGGCTTCGAAAACTGCCTGGGCGCCTGAA
>JAQTRI010000292.1 GCA_028711905.1 Candidatus Wallbacteria bacterium
CTCGCTTCTGTCCAGAAGCAGCAGTCGTTCCGGCTTGAAGCGCAGCAGCTGCCTGCCGATCTCCGATCCGATCGATCCTCCCGCGCCTGTGATAAGGACAGTAGCGGCGCGCAGCTGTTTTTTCACAGTCCCGGTATCGATGCGGACCTTTTCCCGACCAAGGAGATCTTCAGGCTGAATCTCGCGAATCTGCTGGAGCTTCACCCGGCCCTGCACGATTTCGAAGATGCCGGGTACGATTTTAAAGCGCACGCGGGCTTTCTCGCATTTTTCGATCAGGCTCTGGATCGTGGCAGCTGTGGCTGAAGGGATGGCAATCAGAATTTCGTCAATAGCGAGCTTTTCCGTCAGTTCAACGATCCTGAAGCGATTGCCAAGCACTTTGATGCCGTGGTAATCGGTGCCGAGTTTTCCTGAATCGTCGTCAATGAAACCGGCGATCTCATAGCCGGAGAGAAGTTTCAGAATCTCGTCCGCTACCATGTGCCCGGCGACTCCGGCTCCAATGATCAGAATCTTTTTCCGCTTCAAGCCTGGCTCCCTTTAATTTCAGAGTATTTTCTGAGCTTTGGGATTGATGAATTCCAGAAGTGGGCTGTCCAGCGGGATAATCGAAGTATCGGAAAACGGGGGAATCTTTTCCAGCAGTTTTTTTACTCTGGTGGCCCGTGTAACTCCGTCCGGACGGTTTTCGGCCTTCAGGCCCTCAATGATTTTATCCAGCTTGTCCCAGAGATACGCCCGGAAATAGTAGATTTCCGCCGGATTGTAGCTGTTGATCGTGATGTCCACATCTATCAGATAGGGAATGAGTGACCGCAGTTCCCATTTTCGTACATAGTGCCAGTGGCCGAAGGTCTGATAAGGGTTGGTGCCGCGTGATTGATCATCCCGTACCGAGCGGCGCATGATCCTCCAGTCGGTCCAGCGCGAGAACAGGTTGCGAAACTCACTCGGATTTTTGTATTTTTCATCGTAAAGCAGGATCGGCATGCATTCGATGTAAACCTTGATTTTCAGTTCATCCGGAGTTGAGGCTGTGATTTCCGGGGTCAGTCCATGCAGGCAGTCGATCAGAACAATCGAATCAGAACTGATTTTGACTTTCTCAGTACCCACCTGGGACGAGGTTTTGAAATCATAAATCGGTTTTTCGATTTCGCGTCCATCGACAAGTCCACGGATGTGCTGATCGATCAGCCCGATTTTCAGAGCGTCAGGAGACTCATAGTCCGGATCGCCGAACTTGTCGATCGGAAACTCATCGCGGTTTTTGAAATAGTCGTCAACATGCAGCGGGTAGAGATTGATGTCCAGACCGTGCTCTTCTTTTAAGAGACGGGTAAGCCAGAGAGTGGTGGAGGTCTTGTTTGAAGACGATGGCCCGGCTACGATGATAACGCGCGCTCCTTCAGAGATGCGTTCTTTCACTTTGTGGGCTGCCATGGACAGCTGCATTTTGTAATTGGACTCAAAGGTCTGCATCAGGTGTTTTATGTGGGAAGGGTCTTTACCGATCTCAGCCAGATGATCAAGCGTCAGGCAGTTGTTGATGCCGCAGATTACCGCAGTATCAAAGATAACCTGATACGGAACTCCAAGATTGATCCAGGCGGAGAGCCTTTTGCTTTTAACTAAGGATTTCTGGGCTGTGAAAACAAGATAGGCTTCCAGAGTGGCATCGTGCCCTCCTTCTTCAAGGGCGTCGATAATCAGCTCGTTGATCTGCCTGGTGGTGATGTTGGAATAGGCAAACCCCTGATATCGCGCCACAATAAAAGGCATGACATCCTGAAGAAATTTTTCCCGGTTGAATCCCTTGATCTGCTTGATGACTCCCCAGAGGACCTTCTCGGTTTTGTGGATGTCAAACAGTTCTGTTCTTCCGTCTGAGTGGAGTACTTCCTTGATTTTCACAACTGACCTCCGGGATCATTCGTTCTACAATTATAGCATAAATACATCTATGCGGTATGCGGGATAAGCGGAATACGGGTAGCGTAGAAGTGGTAATGCGGAAGGAAAGTGTGGTTTATCGCTATTTCCTGTCAACTTAAACATCATGAATGTATTCATGAAAAAGCCCGGCCTGCCTGAGCTGGTCGAGTTCCGCGTCACGGTTCTGACTCCTGGAGCGGATCAGGACCTCAACAAACTGCTGGGCGTCTTCTTCCCGTCCGTCATTGTGATGCAGCAGCGCAAGCATGGAAGGAAAGCGCGAATCAAGCGGGAATTGATCCATTCCTGAACGGAGATATCCGACAGCGTCTCTGGAAAATCCCATTCTGCAAAGAGCGTTTGAAATGCCCAGCAATACTCCGGGATCGGTGATCCCGATCTTGATAAGACGATCATAATACTCGGCCGCCTTTTTATTCTGGCCGGAAGCCAGCATGGAGTTGCCCAGAAAAAGCAGGGACTCGGCATTATCCGGTTCCTGGCTTATCTTGAACTCGTGCTTCCTGATTTCCATGGCTGTATCTACATCCATGGAACTGTGGACTCCTTCTGCAGCGGAGGCGTCCCTGAACGAACCGAAGCGTTGTACCTGACGCTCCTGATGCTGAGCTGCCGAATCGCGAGCGGTTTTATCACGGAAAGAAGCGATTTCTTTTCTCAGCTCCTGCGCAAGGAACGAGTGGACCGGGTCCAGCTTTTGCGCTACCCGGAAGGCTTCATCAGGATCGCGGGCTTTGAGAAACAACATGCCGAGCTGATGGAGAAAATTCGCCCTGTCGCCGGGATGGAGCCTTTCTTTACAGTAACAGTCAAATGTCCGGCGCAGGTTTTCTGTGGCTTTTAACTGTTCATTTAGCTCAGCGTAGGTCTGGCCGAGTTCCCAGTATATATCCGGACAATCGCTGTCGCTGATCTGGGCGCGCAGAAAAAGCTCAATCGCATGGGAGTGCTGGCCTGCCTGCCTGGCCTCGCGACCTTTGTTCAGGAAGGTTTCACAGTCGCTGCGATTCTTTTCCTGGCCGCGTTCTTTATCGAACGGATCGAATCCTGGACTCAGGTGGAAAAATTTAACGATTGTCAAGGCGGCAATGATCAGCAGGGCGGCTGTCACAAAAACGATCAAAATCAGTTGCAGGGCTGCGATCATGTTACAATTTGACTGTGTATTCTTTTGAAAAATCCTTGCGGCCGAAGATCTCAAGAATCTTTTTCTTTTCTCCTGCCACTTCTTTCACGAGTTCACTCACCACCTGCTGTTCCTCTTCAGCAGGGTGATTGCTGATCAAAAGCTGGAGTTCTTCGACAATTTGAGGGACGGAAAGCACAACCGAGCCGTTATCTATGCCGATAAAACGGAAGTTTTTTTTCAAATACTCTTCGCTGAAATTATTGCAGAGATCTTCCCACCTGCCAAGCAGACACTCGGATTCCGGCAGTTCGATAAAAACTTTTTTCAGTCCGGTAATCCTGATTTTCATTTTCAGCCCTCCGAGGTTCTGCAAAGGATCATTCAAATATAAAGTGCTCTGATAGTAATACTTTCGGCATGAAGAACTTGTTTCAATAATGCATTCAACAAGGCTCAGAGTGTTTTTCGCAGAAAAAACGCTGCGTTGCGAAGACTGGTGCGCTCGCGCCTGTATGAATGAAACCGCTGATCATGGCAGGTGCACAATCCTGTGCAGGATATTGATTCAGGCCGCAACCCTGATTCGAGCAACTGCCTGACAATCAGGCCGCTCAGGTCAATGTGGCCTTCGGGTCCGCATTCTCCAAACCTGGACCGGAAACGATCTGAGATGTCTTTTCCTACTGAGTGACAGGCAGGGCATATGCCCGGGCCGATGATTGCAGATATGGTTCCCGGGTCGATGCGCCGTGCGGAAAACTCCTGAATGCCTGAGTGAATGATACCAGCGTAGAACCCTTCGCGTCCTGCGTGCAGTAGAGAAATGCAGTCATTGCTGAAAAGATAAACCGGGAAACAGTCTGCGTGCGATGTTACAAGCAGCATGCCCGGTTCTTCACAGATCATGCCGTCAGCTTCAACCCCTGCCTGATCGTGGGGAACTACCCGGCAGCCATGCACCTGGCGCAGCCTGACTGGCTTGATGTCTATCTCTGATATCTGAGATATTCGGCAGTTAAGTGAAAGCTGTGCATAAAAAGTTTCCAGGTCCAAGGGCTTGACTGTAAATCCGGCCAGCAGCAAAGGGGTGTCCATAAAGATCAGCGCGTTTTTATCATCCTTCATTGCGACTGTATACCATGATGCTCACCGGGCCGTTGTTGCAGAGTTCGATCTGCATGTGTGCGCCGAAAATCCCGCGCTCTGTGTGGACTTGCAGCTTTTCCACTGCTTGAATGAAGTGAAGATAGAGCTGCTCTGCTTCATGCGGAGGCATTGCGTCAGTAAAGGACGGGCGATTCCCTTTTCTGGTTGATGCATAGAGCGTGAACTGGGAGATGATCAGCATCTGTCCGCAGATGTCTGCCAGGGATAGATTCATTTTGCCCTCAGAATCATTGAATATTCTGAGATTGACAAGCTTGTGCGCCAGAAACTCCGCTTCAGCCTCGGTGTCGGCCTTACCGATACCCAAAAGCACTAAAAGGCCGCAGCTGATGGATCCGGTAACATGACCGTCAATTGTAACCGAAGCCTTATCGACTCTTTGGATGAACGCTCTCGTGGGACCTCCCGAGGATCGGGTCGATTTTAATCGACCCCTACACTACAAATTCCTATTACTAATCACCGTTTACCCATCACCAATCACTTCTTCAAAAGCTTGTCTTGAAAGTGAACCGGTAAATTCTTGTGTCCACATAGCTGTCGTTTTTCTTGGCGTAGTTAGTGTCGTATGTCATAGAAAAATATGAGTCCCGGTTAAAATCGTATTTCATTTCAATGTTGGCGTTATTGTATGTGCCGTCATATTCGTCTTTATGCACAAACTTAAGCTCAGGGGAAATGGACAGTTTGTCGAAATTTTTGACATAACTGACTTTGTGACTGGAAGAACGAAATTTTATGTATGTCAGATGCTTGACACTGTACTTCCAGGTCTGTCTATTGTCCGCCTTGTATTCGGTCAGGAA
>JAQTRI010000009.1 GCA_028711905.1 Candidatus Wallbacteria bacterium
AGCTCGCGCTCAAACTCGATCACTCCCTGTTCCAGAAGAAGCACCTTGGCAATACCCTTGCGGCTGCGAAAAAGATAAGCCGCATCGTTTTCCAGAAACAGGGAAACAATTTTATTGACGATCATTGCCAGTTCATACCGCGAAGGCTTAAGAAAATCGTCTCGTGCCTTGATTTCGTATTTAGGAACAAAGATCTGCTGCAACCGTTCAACCAGATAACGAGCCCATTCATCGCGAGTAAAGTTCTGGCTGATGCTGTCCAGCCCATAAAAATCAGCATCCTCCACCAGTGGGATCAGTTCACTGGGTAACGGCTCGGGGGTCTTTCCTTCCACAAGAACGGCATCTTTTCTGCTCAATTTGATTTCGATTTCAGAATCCAGCGAGTCCCCTGTGGTAAAAACAATCTTCGTCTCTTTAAGCGAGTTTCCGCTGCGATCTTTAATGCCAGGGCCAAGCACTACTCTTACCTCTCGCTGCGGCATAAAAATAGAATTTGGGGTCAGAGTTAATTTTTTGTACTCATAGTCATAGATAATGCCGACCTGATAATCCATGTCGCCCTGTTTAATCGTGATGTTCTGCGGAACAAGTGTCTTTTCCTCGAGTTCCTTGCTGAAAATGAATGATATTCTTGTGTCCAGAGCTACTCCCTTGAATCCGTCAACCGGAAAATAATCAATTATATCCAGGGGAGTGCTATCCTGGGGCAATTCCCTTTCACGGATTTCCTGAAGCGGCGCTACCAGTGGAACACCTGTGATTTCAGCCAGTTCAGCCTCAAGCCTGTTGGCATCATCCAGCGGCGGAGACTTGACCAGATCTCTGGCCTGGTCTTCACGAATCACCACTGTGACGAACCCGATGTTCCTGCCTTCCACAAGGGCATTGCCGCTCAAATCAGTGATCTGCTTTTTTACAGTCATGCGATAGTGACAATTCGGTCGCAGCTCGGATTTAGGCTTTAATTCAACCACGGTTCCACTTTCATCAAATTCAATCCCGCATTCAACAATGACATCGGCATCCGTCAGTATTACGCCCTCATTCAAGGTCAGCTTCGCCACCGGCTCGGTAAACCGCAATACTACCGGGGCGTTTAAGGGAATATCAGATGCCCCGTCAGCGGGAGAAAACTCGACCAGTTCCGGGGGAGTGGTGTCTCCAAGCCTGCGGGTACGGAATTTTATGCGCGCCGGTTTGATTTTGTTCCCTGAAAGATCGCTGAATCCACCAATCACCAGCTGGTAATCCGTGTCCTCTTTCAATTCTTTTTCAGGTATGCCTCTGATTTCAGAAATAACCGGGTTGTACGAAATGCGACAGAGCACTCTTTCCTTATCTGTTTCCAGGTACATGTTATCAGGTGAAAGAGATGATTCTCCCAGCATCTCAGTGACCTTGACGATGATTTCTACTGTATTCTCGACCTCAAGCTGCCCGTCTCTCGGCAGAGTCGCTAAAATCTCCGGCGCGGTTCTGTCCGGCTCTTTTTCAGTCGTGAATTCAAGCACATGGTCCTCTGCCAGGTGATTCCCGGACAGATCACAGATCTGCTTCTGAATAATCAATCTATATGTCGTTTCATACTCAAGATCACCGCTAACCTTCACCAGTAGAAGTTGCTTTTCCTTCAGGTATTCCACCTTGATCGGACGGCTTTTTTTCCCGCCCTGCAGACGCACAGCCCCTTCCAGGCTTTTCGTGTCAACCGCTTCGGAAAAGACCACCTGTATTTCGGCAATAACCGGAATATTCGAACTGCCGGGTTCCGGAAAACAGCTCGCTATTTGAGGGATTACCAGATCTTTCTTTCTGCCTGTATCAAAAGCAGCAACATAATCCCGCGCCAGCCGGCTTCCGTCCATCCCGCGAACTCCGGCAAAGACCTTCAACACATACTGCTCACCCTTTTCCAGCCGTCCCTGGGGTTTGAAAACAATTCTTTTCAAATCCGGAAGATAAGACACCTTTCCAGTCAGTTCATAGGAAGAACCGACAAGGGCAACCGAGTAATCATCAACTGTGTACTGATCAAGTTCCTGGTTGAATTCAATATAAATCACAGTGTCCAGCGCCACATCTTCCTGGCCCCGCGCAGGCACACTGGAGACAACGGACAATGTTGCGGCCTGTGCTACAAACCCGCACAGGAAGAGAAACACACTCAGCTTGCACTTATTCCACATAAAATTCCACCCTGTAATCCTTGTCCAGCTGTCTCCCTCTCGTGTCCTGCACACTTGTGGTAACTGAGAAACTGTACTTTTCTCCGGATTTAAGCTCTGCTTCGGGCCGGAAAAAAGCCTTGCGCAGGGAACCAAGATACTCAATTACGCCAGGAACCATTTTTCCGTTTTCGTCCATTAGCCTTACTGTGAAAGGGTTAAGGGAAACCGGGTTCACATCATTGGAAAAATCTATATACAGGTCTTCTCCCGCGGGTACGGTTTCACCATACAGCGGGAAAATGTTGAACACGGAAAGTCGACTGTCCTTAACCGCCACTTCAAAGGAAAGTTCCTTTTGTATCAGCGCCTCATTACCTGCGTCATCCTGCACTACGAAACGGCACTGGAGGGTATACATGCCGTATGGCAACTCTTCGAGCAGACGATAAACCACCCGATTGGACACCGATGAATACTCGATAATCCCCGGAATGAAACGGCCTTCCTGGCTTTTTACCGTGAGATTGAACGGACTGATGTCCCCGGTTCTGATCCTCTCTGAAAAGGTCAGGCTGATCGCGGGTCTGGTCTGGGGAATCACCGCTCCATCAGCAGGGCTTACTGAAAGCAGAGCCGGAGGGGTTTTGTCGGGCGGATCACCCACTAAAAAACGGACCTTTACAGCCTGCTCCATCCGATTACCGGCCCCATCCTTGATATTGCTTGTCAAAGCAAATGTAAACCACTGACCTGACGGCAGATCTTTAGCCGGTTTAAAATAAACCTCGAATTTTTCCGGGTTATATGAAATGTTGCCCGGAATATTATACTCTCCGTCATTAAGAATGATAGTGAAGGAGTTAAGCGTGGATTCATCCATTTTTTCGCTGAATACAGCAGAGAGCACCGGCCTGCCGGCGACTCCGATCTGACCGTTGAGAGGTGATGTCGCCACCACTTCCGGGGGGGCGATGTCAGGGGGCGGATCGATCTTGAAAGAATACCGGTAAATCGTGGGAAGTCCATTATCAGAATTGTCCCTGACCCCGTTCATGATCATAACGAAGTATTTTCTGGAATATTCAAGGTTACACTCCGGCTGGAAACGGACCAGATTGTCGGCATCATCATATTCCACACGACCAGGAACGGGTGTTTCACCATTCATCAGGAGAAAATTGAACTGGTTGACCGTATCCTTCCTGAGCGGCTTGTTGAAGCGGAAATGCAGCACCGCGTCCACCGGTACCCCTTCAGCGTCAGGGGCCGGAAACGACTCGATCAGCCTGGGCAGCACATATGCGTCTGCAGGCACCAGTTTTTTCCCGGATTTCACAGTGCGGATTTCGCTGTGAACATCAATTTCCTCATAAGGAGGCCGCGCCGGTTCCATAAGGCTGGATTTCCCCTGAACCGGAGCTGTAACAAGCTTAATATCAGAAGCCGTGCGGAAAGAAATCCGGCATTCCTCGCCAAGGCAGCTGCCGGAATCCCCGCGAATGGTCTCTTTCAGAACCACTGTAAAATCCCTGTTGACCGGCAGAATCTCAGCCGGCTGGATTACCAGACACTTCCGGTCGTCAGCAAGAAAATGGTTGCACCAGACAGCCTGTTCTCCATCTTTCAGCTGAACAGTGAAACGGTTGACGGTCTCAGCCTCAACGCCTTCGTTAAAAAAGACCACGATCTTGACATTCGGATCGACTTCCACTCCCCCGTCAACAGGAAAAGTCCTGGTGATTACAAGAGTATTCGACAGATCCTTTTCCCTGGTTTTGAAAGTAGTCACAAGAGTCTGGTCCAGAAACTTACCGCTTTTGGATGCGATCAGGTTAGAGATGTTCAATGTGTATCTGGCTCCAAAGAACAGCCTCTCAAGCGGGAAAAAACTTACTGCAGTATCGTTTTCAGATAATTCCAGCCTGCCGGTCACAATCTCGCTGCCGGTTCTCAGGATTACCGTGTATTTGTTGATCCCGGCTGGTTCCAGTTGTTCGCTGAAACGCACTTTTATCACCTGAGTCACTGGGACTTCTTCGCTCTGCGAACCTGGAGTGATGGAAACTATCGTGAACGGTTCCACAACTGGCGCGGGTTCTTCCGCTGCCAAAGGTGCTTTTTCCTCATACTTGCCAAGCGCATCCTTAGCCAGCCTGGCATAATCGACATCAGTGCCAACCGTAAAGATCCATTCAAGGTTTTTACCGATTCTGGTCCCATCGATGTTCCTGATTGTTCCGGAGATCGTTGCTTTGTAAGTCTGGCCGCGCTCCAGCGGAGCCAGCGGCTGAAAAACAATTTTCCTCTCCCCGCTCTGGTACCTGACCTCTCCCCTCAGGTCAGACCGCCCGTCATTGAGAGTCACGGTAAAACTATTGACATCCGCAGGATTGAGGTCTGTATCAACTGTCGCGAACGCCTCAGCGACCCATGCCAGCATCTGCCTGTTTCCCGGGAAGGTATCAACAAGTTCTGCCCCCTGGCATGCCCGGGTCATTGCCAGCACAACAATTATGACCTGCGCAATCCTCACAGTGAGCCTCCCTGATCGTAATCAATAACTGTAAAATTCCAGCTTACCGTGTCATTGACTGGAATTCCGTTGGCTCCACGAATTCCCTTAGTCAGAGTTGCCGTATAGATCTTACCGCGGGCCAAAGTGGTTTCCGGGAAAAATTCAACCCGTTTCAGAGCGGAGTTGTATGACACCCGCCCGGAGATGTTACGACTCTCATCGCGGACAAAGAATGTATACTGATTGAGCGAGCGCTGATCAATTTCACCGGAGAAGGTAGCGCAGATTATCGCGTTAGTGCCGATCTTGCGCGAATTCGGCTCAGGGCTCAGAAGCACCGCCCTCGGTGCAGTCCGATCAACAGGGTTGCCCACATAGAAGAAATAGCTCTTGGGGTTTTCCAATCCGTTTCCTGCTGTGTCAGTAATACCGTTAGTGACAGTCACTGTACATTTTTCACCTTCTGCAAGGTCTTTTTTCTGATATACGACAACAGCTCTCTCCAGCGGAGAATATGACAGCTGGACAGGCATGATCTCTTCCCCGCATCGCATGATCACTGTAAAGCTGTTGATACTCTCTTCCTTCAACTGCTCGGAGAAGAAAAGCTTGATCTCCTGTCTTGCCACATTGCCTGTGCTGCCGGCAGCCGGCTGGTAGTTTACTAATCGCGGAGGAACCATGTCCGGCGGAATGCGCGTGGTGAACTCCACAATTGTAGTGCCGGACAAAGGATTGCCGGCTAAGTCCCGCAAGCCGTCGGTAATGATGAAATGATATGTTCTATTGTATTCCAGGGCATTGACCGGGACAAACTCCAGACAATTTTTCTGCCGGTCGAAATTCAGGCTGCCCGGAATGTAAATTGTCCCGTCAGACAAAGTCACAGTGTTGGAACTGATCGTCTTTCCGTCGATCGGTTCAGAGAAGAAGGACAGCAGCATCGGCTTGATCGCCACACCGGAGTCTCCGGCATCAGGCACTGTTCTAACTATCTCGGGTCGTTCTGTATCCGGACGCATGGCTGTGCGGAAACTCACCACCCTGGTCTGGCCGAATCTGTTGCCGGCCGTATCACGCAGGCCAGTAGTAAAATAAACAAAATACTCGCTGTCGAATTCAAATGGTTTAAGAGGAATGACCGTTACTTTGCGGAAAGCCGGCTCATGCGCAACTTCAACCTCGATTTCGCTCTTGCCTTTCTTAATGATGACATTGCCCCGATTCACGCTTTTGTCTTCCAGTTCCTCTGAGAATATAGCGCTGATTCGAGCGTTCACCGGAACACCTTCCGCTTTGTCCGCGGGATCGATTATCTCCAGAAGAGGAGGAACAGTATCCGGTTCACTCTGTGTGCGGAATCCGATAATCTTTGTCGAGGCCAGGCAGTTACGCGCCAGATCTTCGACAGTGGGTGAAATCACCAGAGAATACTTGGATGCGTAACGCAAGTCGCCGCCAATTGTGGCCAGCAGATGATTGCCCAGGCGATTGTATTTCAGATCCAGAGGAACAGTAACGCCCTCCTCGTCTGTCAGCCTGACGGTAAATTCATTCAAAGTCATTTCATTGATCGGTTCGGAAAAATCCACACGCATGGCTGGTCGGATCTCGATATCTGAAGCGCTGTCGGCGGGAATTGTGCGAACCACCTCAGGCCGTTTGCCGTCAGGCGCTTTTTCTGTTGAAAACTCGATCCGTTCAAGATTCTGCATGCGGTTACCTGCCACATCGGTGAGATCCTGGCTGACCACCATGCAGTAACGCCTGTCGTGAACGAGCGAATCTCTCGGGATGAATTCCACTGCTCTTTCCCTTTCCAGATATCTGATCTGGCCCCGGACTTTTTCCAGAGCTTCGGTATCTTCCAGATATACGGTAAATTCATTCACCGTATTGTCAGCCAGGGGTTCGCTGAATATCAGCCTGCAGGAACTGCCGATCGGAACATTGCGGGAATCCTTGTGCGGGTCCTGAGCAATGATCTCCGGAGATATCCTGTCAGGTTCCATCTCTACCGTGAATGTGATTTCTCTCTCTTCTGGAAGACCGTTCCCGGCCGGATCGCAAATTTTTCCGTCCAGTTTCAGGGTATACATCCTTCCATACAAAAGTTCTTCTCCCGGTGTCACTAGAAGCTTGGAAATCATGGGGTTATACTCCAGCGACAAAGGAATGACCCCTTCCCCGCACTGCATTTTCACATTGCCTGTCAGTGATGCAGGCTTGAGCGGCTCAGAAAACTTTACGCTGATCAGGGCGTCTTTCCTGACATTGACAGCGCCATTAACCGGAGAGCTGAATAATACAACCGGCTGGATGCGGTCAGGCTCGCATTCGGTGCTGAATCGAACGGAAATCGGCTTTTCGAGCTTATTCCCGTATCGATCAGAGACCCCTTCGGTGACCACCAGATTGTATTGCGCCTGATACCGCAGCTCGCTCCGCGGACTTACCTGGATTTCGTTCTTATCCTCGTGATAGGACACATCGCAAAGCAGGGTTTCGTCATCCCGGTAGAGCAGCACACTGTAAATACCCACGGTTTCAGCGTTCAAAGCCTCATCGAAGCACAATGCCATTTTCGCCTGAACCGGTACATCCTTCGCCATATGCTCCGGATATGACCTGATCAGCGCCGGAGGAGTCTTGTCCGGCCGCTCTTCGCTGCATACGCTCCAGCTGAAATTGCTCTCCGGCTTGTTGCCATATAAATCACTGATATCATTACAGAACACCGTGAGCGTGTACTCGGTTTCATACGGAAGCCGCGTTGTCGGCTGAAAACAGACCGTGGATGGCAGTTTAAGTGTCACTTCTCCAGTGACATTTCCTGATTCATTCCTCAGTATGACGGTCGATTCAGATATCAGACCGGCCTTCAAAGGTTCGTTAAATTCAACCTCAAAAAAGAATTCGCAAGGCACCATGTCGCTGAAATTCAAACGCTCCACCTTTGGGGGTGAAATATCAGGAGCGTTTCCGGTGACAAAAGAAAAAACGCTTCTGTTCAGAAAATTACCGGACATGTCGGTGATGTTGCTGCTCATAACCACGGTGTATTCCGTATGCCAGTCAAGCGGCGAAAGCGGCTGGATATGGATGGAAAGATCGTCATCGAAATAATCAATGCGCGCTTTTACCGGGGCTTCCTGAGCGCAATCCTGCAGCGATACATTGAGTCCATTGACTGTTTCCGGTTTGATCTTTTCGCTCAACCAGACCTTGACAGGCGCAGAAGAAATTACTCCTGTCGCGCCGTTTTCCGGCAAAGTCCTCAATAACTGCGGAGGAGTACGGTCTTTGTCAGGAGCCACTGTGAATGAAACCAGTTTCTCCCCGGCTTCATTCCCGCTCAGATCCTTCAGACCCTTGATCACAGCCTGATATTCACCGGCATCCAGAGCATCGGCTGGTCGTAGTTCAAGGGAATGATAGCGATTATCGTACTCCAGTTGAACAGGAACTCTTTTCCCGGCAAATGTCAGAAAAACATTGGACGGTTTTATGGTCTCCATATCCAGTTCCTCGGAAAATTCAAAAACAATCCTGGTGCCGGATGAAACTTCCTGCGCACCATCCGGCGGAGACAATTTGACTAAACCCGGGGCAGTCAGATCAATTGTCCTGAAGGTTAACTTCGTTGGATTGGAAACAAGGACTCCCTGGAGATCCCTGATTCCTTCCTTGATCTCCAGCTGATATTCACATCCTTCTTCCAGCTTTTCCGGCTTGAAATAAAGTTTTTTTGAATCGGATAACCAGCGATAACCTCCCGGGACAATCGCCCTGTCCGGAAGACGGAAAAGAACCACTGTGAATTTATTCAGGCTCGATGGCAGCATGTGCTTGTTAAAACTGATCGCGACATCCGTGTTCAACGGCACCTGTTCGGCATTGGGCATAGGATGTGTCATGATCACTTTCGGGATAATTCCATTCTCAACTCCCACGCCGGAAACAGGTTCCACTTCAGGAACAGTGCGGAAATTGAGCTTGTGATTGATTTTCATTGGATAGCCCAGCTGGCTCTTCAAAAGATATCCGGCTACAATCAGGGTATACTGCGTATTCCAGTCCAGTCTGGATCTGGGTTTAACCAGCGCGCACTTTCTTTCGTCATCATAAATTACGGACACCGATAAATCTCCCCCATACTGATCGGTCAGCGAAAAAGCTGCTTCCTTGACTGTATCCGCGCTCATGTGCTGGTTGAAAAAGACCTTGATCAGACCATCAGGAAGAGCTCTGGCGTCACCTTCGCCGGGAGAAGTAGTGAAAACCTCAGGATAAGTGCCTGCAACCAGTTGAAACCAGGTCGCAAGCAACAAGGCAAAGAGGAAGGCTTGTTTCAGGCTTTTCCGTCCCATATATGTGAGATATTTCGGACGAATACTGGTTTGAGTTAGATGTGATCAGACCGCTGTACCAAACAGTTCGAAAACCGAAAACTATTCGCTCTGCCTCTTGCGGCCGAAAAAAGCCAGCCAGTCATTTTTTTTCAGGCACTCGAGCTCAAGAAAATCGAAAATTTCAATGAATTCCGGACCCTGGTCGCTGGTGATTCCGGAAAAAGCGAGCCAGGCTCCCTGCCCGGCAAGAGCAAAAAACTCCTTTCTGTATTCAGTGAGCACGCTTAGAATGATATTGGCAAAAACAAAATTCCATTCACAGGACTTCATCCTGGCAAGATCGGTCAGCTGAAATTCTATCCCCGGGCCGCCACCGTTCAGATTCAGGTTGTGTCTTGCGTTTTCCACTGCCAGAGGATCGTTATCGATGCCAAGAACCTTTGCGGCTCCGGACATTTTGGATGCAAGCGAAAGGACCCCGGTCCCGCACCCGACATCCAGCACCGACCTCCCGGCAAAATCCATGCCTGACATGATTTCCAGCATCAGGGCCGTTGTTTCGTGCTGTCCTGTACCAAAAGCCTGTCCCGGGAGAAGGTAGATACTTTTCCCTTGTGCCTGATCATCAAGCCCACCCATTAGATGCTCAGGTATCACCCGGAACCGCCCGCACTGCAACGGACGGAAATCGCCGTGCAGCTTTGTGCTCCAGTAATCTTCGATTTCCTCGATGTTAAATGAACACCCCGGGTAGCGCGCTTCAAGCAGCAGTGGCACCTGGTCGATTCCCGGATAATCATGCGGCAGGTAAAAAGAAATTCGGGATTTTTCCCGCAGGTATTCTACAATCGGGGAACCCAGAAACAGCAAACTCATATCTTGTGTGATTTCAGGTTCTTTTTCAGCGGGAATTTCTGTAAATAAAAGATAATACTTCATTCGAGATTGATGTAGCTTTCAGCCAGAATTTTAAGAGAAGCGAGCGTTTCTCTAAGATACTCAGCGCTGAACCGTTCGTCTTCAAATGGTTTTCCGGCATACAACAGGGCAGAATCCTTGAATTCAAGCCGTATCGGATAGTCGAGACGGCGAAGTGTCGAGCGAACCTGAGGGGAAGAAATAAATCCGACTACTTTATCCGGGTTGTCGGACTGGATCAGAAATTTGTCGTCAATATCCTGATCCCCCACTTTTATGTCCTGCAGAATTCCCAGTTTCTTGGAAATCTGATCAAAGAAAGTGCCGGTTTCCGGATACATCAGAAAAACCACCGGAGTCCTGGTCAGCTTGAAAAAAATCTTCAGATACGGAGAAAAATATCTTTGCAGATTCTCCAACTCCTGTCTTTTATCCCCAGTGTCGCTGTACAGAGAAAAATCAATTTCCAGAGGAACATTTCCCATCTCCCCGACAAGATGAGGAAACTCGATCTTCCTGAGATTTTTAGCCCCTTCCATGACAATCAGTTTTTCTGGAAACAGCCTTCCTCTGAGCTCGATTTCAACAGAAGCCAGCACATCTGATATGCTTTTTAAAAACTTTTCCAGTTCCGTTAATCCCATTTTCCGTCCGTTCCAGATATAAAGTATCAGAATCATGTTCATTATAATCAGGCTTTTTCCTGTGTCAAGTCGCACCTATCCCGGCTGGCGATCCGTACCATAAGTGTTATGCTGTTTGCACCCCGAAAAGAGAAACAACGCTTTCAGACAGCCGAATTTGCTTGACACAGCGCGCAGCCAGGTATTATTATTGGACAACTGCCTGAAAAAGGGCGCTGATTTTATTGACTTTTTCAGTCAATAAAGGCCATTGCCGGGCCAATAGAAATTTATTATCATGCATAAAGGAGTTTGTCATGAACGCAAAGCTTAGCTGCTCTCACCGGGAGGAAACCGGTAAAAATGTCAACAACCGGCTCCGCTCATCCGGGTTCATCCCCGCTATCATTTACGGAAAAAATCTTCCCAATGTTTCGGTTAAGATCCAGAAATCCGAATACCTGCGTTTTAAAAATCAAAACCAGAACAAAAAAATCATCACTCTCGAATACCACGACCCGTCAGGCAAAGAAATAGATAAAGCCGTCATTATCAAGGATTTCGACACTGACCCGATTACAAAGCAACTTACCCATTTCGACTTTTACGAATTCAATGTCAACGAACCGATCCGCTACCCCATTCCCGTGCGGTTCATTGGCCAGGCTGCCGGCGTTAAACTCGGTGGAATGCTCCAGAAAAACTACGATGAAATTGAAATCGAATGCCTTCCAAAAGATGCCATCAATTTTATTGAAATCGATGTCACTCATCTGGAATTCAACCAGTCGGTCCACATCAAGGATCTGGTAATCGGCAATTCGGTCAAAATACTCGCACCCCCGGAAGCGACCGTTGCCACAGTTGTTCCTCCGCTGGAAGAAAAAGCTGCCGAACCAGTGATTGAGGAAGTCAAGGAACCGGAAATCATCAAGAAGGGCAAGGAAAAGGACGAGGGCGCAGAATCCTGATTTTTCACGCTGTGTCCTGTATCCCTTTATAATCAAGCCTGCAACGCCAGACCGGGTTTTATTTTGCCCGGAGTCATGAGGCAATTAAATGGACGATGAAAAACTGCTGCAATATAAGCTCATGTTCCTTGACCCGGAAGATAATGATGCTTTGAAAAAGCTCAAGGAAGAAGACGAGGACGAAGACCGTTCTTCCAGAAAAAAAGTCGAAATTCCTGATTACGCCAGGAAATACCTTCATCAGGAAGCAGACTATGCTCTCTGCATTATAGAGGAAATACGAGCCACTCTTTACGCTCCTCTGGACTCCATCCCTGAAGGTTTTGGGCCTGCCGCACCCGAAGACATCTGGGTCGTCAACACTGAGCGGGGCAGGGAACTGGTTCGGGTGGTGCGCTTCATCAAGCACAAGCTTAACGAACCTGACATCCAGCATTTTGCCAGGCTGCAGAAAAAAGCTGTAGAAGCGGATCTGCAGCAAGAAGAAAGAAACCGCGAACGAGAAACCAAGGCCCTTGACATCTGCAAAAAGAAAATTGAAAAACTCAATCTGGTGATGAAACTGGTCAAGGTTCACTATCTTTTCGATGGTGGCAGGATCATGTTTTTCTTTACAGCGCCCAGCAAGGTTGATTTCCGCGAACTGGTCAAGCAACTGGCCTCAGTCTTCAGGACCAGAATTGAACTCAGGCAGATCGGCGTTCGCGACGAAACCAAGCTTATCGGTGGAATAGGTCCCTGCGGCATGCATGTGTGCTGCCATAGATTTCTGTGCAATTTCAAATCCGTTTCCATCAAAATGGCCAAGGATCAGAACCTGGTGCTCAATCCTGGAAAAATCTCCGGAATCTGCGGCAGGCTCCTGTGCTGCCTCAACTATGAAAATAAGATGTATGTCGATGAAAAGCGCAGAATACCAGAGATTGACGAAAGCGTTGTTTTTGAGAACAAACGGGCTAAAGTGCTGTCTTCCGATACTGCGTCCAGAACGGTCAAGCTGATGTTCGAAGATGAATCCGTCAGGGATGTCAAGGTGGAATACCTTACCAGGAGTCTCACATAAATGATCAGATTCGGCACAGCCGGATTCCCCTTGTCCACACCCAAAAATGGCGGGGCCATCGAAGCCCTGTCCCGGGTGCGTTCTTTAGGTCTGGATGGCATGGAACTGGAGTTTGTCCGCGGGGTATGGCTCAACCCGGAGAAGGGAAAAGCCATCGCTGCAGCCTCAACCGGGTTGTTCCTGAGCGCCCATGCTCCGTATTATGTTAATTTAAATTCCCCTGATCCCGCAGTTGTGGGAGCATCACAAAAAAGAATTGTCGCTGCAGCCGCAGCCGCAGCCTCAGCCGGCGCCATTGCCGTTGTTTTTCACCCCGGCTTCTTCATGAAAACCCCTGGAAAAGAGGCACTTTCTGCAGTTACTGATCGACTGAAGGAACTGCATGCCGTTCTAACGGAACAAGGTATCTGCATTAATCTTGCTCCTGAAACTACGGGAAAACCCTCTCAAATCGGCTCTTTGGATGAAATCCTGTCTTTATGCTTGCTGGTCCCCGGTTGCAGACCATGCATTGATTTTTCACACCTGTTCGCGCGCAGCAACGGACAATTCAATTCCAAAGAAGACTTCAGCTCAGCTCTGGACAAAATCGCCTTCTCTCTCGGCGCCGAAGCCTTGACTCGTCTGCACATGCATGTTTCAGGCATAGACTACACTGCCAAAGGTGAAAAAAAACACATTCTGCTTTCTGAGACAAAATTTAACTGGCAGGGCCTCTTAGCTGTACTCAAAGAAAGGAATTGTTCCGGCACCCTGATCTGTGAATCCCCGAACCTGGAAGAAGACGCCCTGCGACTTAAGGATTATTATCACTCTTTATGAATAAAACGCGCCGTATCGCCACTCTCGGCATGCTCTGCGCCATGTCTTTCCTGCTGATGCTGGCGGAAATTCCCCTGTTCCCCGCATATCCGCACCTGAAATACGATCTTTCAGATGTGATTCCCCTGATGACCGGATTATACGACAGCCTTTCAGGATGTTTTCTGGTCCTTCTGGTCCGCACTGTCTGTCATCTCCTGCTTAAGCCGGCCCAGCCCCCCTTGCTGGGTGAAGCCATGAGTTTTATAGCCGGAGCCTCTTTCACGCTGCCTGCGGTATTTGTATACAGCCACGCCCGCACCAGGTCAGGCGCTTTATCAGGCATGGCTCTTGCCTCGATTTCTCTCGTCCTGACCATGCTCGCCGCCAATGCCTTTATCGTTCCCCGTTTCATTCCCTTTCTCGCCGACCATTCTACACTCTTCCCCTATCTTCTGTATGGGGTGCTGCCGTTCAACGCAGTCAAAGCACTGCTCAACTGCTTAGTGGTCTTCTTTTTCTACAAAAGGTTCAGCCGCGTATTCCTGAGGGGGATGCGTTCATGAGTTTCTCATACAGTCAGGCCCTTGAACGACTTGAAAACATCATTGCTTCCGGCATCAAGTACGAACTGAACAACATCCGGAAACTGCTATCTCTGCTCGGCCACCCTGAGCAGGGCTACCGCATCATTCACATTACAGGCACCAAGGGAAAAGGATCGACAGGCGCAATTCTCAGCGGTCTTTTAAGCAGACATGTCAAAACCGGCTTCTTTTCTTCACCGCATCTGATCTCCCCCTGCGAGCGCATCCGCATCGGCGATCAGGATCTGACTGAAGAAGAATTTTCCCGAAACCTGGAAGAAATATGGCCTGTGCTCGAAGAAACCGAGCGCCTGACCGGAACCAGGCCGACTTATTTCGAAACACTGACCGCTTTGGCGTTCTATAGCTTTAAAAAAGCCGGTGTAGAACTGGCTGTAGTCGAAGTCGGGCTTGGCGGACGCTTAGACGCTACCAATGCCGCGTTCGGCGATATCAGCGTCATCACGCGAATCCATTATGACCATGTCAAGATCCTCGGCAATACCCTGACTGCCATATCTCGCGAAAAGTCAGGGATCATCAAACCAGGAACCAGGGTGGTACATTCCAACCGCAACCCTGAGGTCGTCAAGGTCATCCGCAAGGCTGCGGCAAAGGCTTGCGCTCCGCTTGCCTATGCTCCATCGCGCTATTCCTTCAGAGTGCTCAGCCAGGACCATTCCGGGCAGCGGCTTTCCATCTGCCGTCGCGGAGGGCAGGATCTTTTCTCCAATGTCTTTTTTCCGCTTGCTGGAGCTCACCAGCTGGAAAATCTGAAGGTGGCCTTGACTGTGCTCGACATGCTGCAGGCGACCGGCACAACTGTGTGCCTTGAAAGATCGGACTTTTCCTTTATCAGATGGCCCGGCAGGCTGCAGAAGGTGTCGGATCATCCCCTGGTGCTGCTTGATGGAGCGCATAATGAAATCAGCAGCCAGGTGCTGGCGGCCTATCTTCGCTCCAGCTTCGGCTGCAATCGGATTTATTTCCTGATCGGCATTCTGGCTGACAAGAACTTCCCGAAGTTCATATCCAGCCTGCTGCCCATGGCTGCAGGATTCATCGTTACTGAGATCGACAATAAAAGGAAGCTGCCTGCTTCTGATCTGGCTGCCGAAATACGAAAGCATTATCCTGCGCACAAGGTCACGACAGAGCCGGATGCTAAAAAGGCTTTATCCCTGGCCCTTTCTCTGGCAAAACGCGACCACCTGCCTCTTGTCGTGACAGGCTCCCTGTATCTGCTGGGGTTCCTGCTGCCGGAATTCAGAAAGTCTTGATCGCGTCATCCTCGTTATCGTAAATCTTGATGATGTCATTCAGGTGCACCATTTTCAGCACTTTCTGCGCCCGCTCGGTCTGAGGCGCGATCAGCTTGACATCCTCTTCCTTCAGCGCTGTAAACGAAAGCCTGGTTTTCACCCCTGTCGATATGTCCGCAACCTTGATCTCCGCCTGCTCCTGCATGCTCTTGACCATTTTCAGTACATTGATCAAAGTCGAGATCCCCATACTGTCGATCATCTTCACTTCCGCGAGATTGAGCACAATATTATTCAGGCCATTGTACAGAAGCTCAGACACACGGTCTTCCAGCTCCTGGCAGTTGCCGCTCGTGATGTTGCCTTTGACAGTAACAACTGTGACGATCTTTTCCTGGAGCAGAGACCCATCGTCTCCAAACCGTTTCTGTGTCGCCAGTACCTTACGCTTGGTGATGATTTCCACGATCTTCCTCCTTGCCTGTTTTACGGTCCAGATTCTTGTAGAAAGTGAACAGGGTATATTCTTCATCATATTCGAAAAAAGCCCTGCTGGAAAGATTGAGAATCAGAGGCAGACCCCTTTTACCGGCTGTGCGGTCCTGCATCAGCTTTTTCAGGTTCAGGGCCGGAATGGCCGTCATCCGGTCCTTGGTGTTTCTGACAGTGGTTTTGATTTTATTGTTAAGAAGCTGTACGGACAGATCAACCTCAAAGTCAGGACCCTGCCGGCCATACTTGACAGCATTGCTCAGCGCCTCGTACAGGATGATAACCATCTCGTCAATGACTTCACTGTCAACAGAGTGGCTGGAAAGAAATTGCTCAGCCCTTTCCGCAGCCGCTTCGACCCCGGTAAGTTCTGCAGGCATGGAGATTTTCAATGTCAATTCAGGTGCGAGGGCCATAGCCAGATATGTCAGATCGTCACTGAGATCAGCCCCTTTTCTGAATTCGTTTATCCCTGATGACAATTCCCTTTTCAATTCGCGCCTTTTGAGGTTCTTAACGAGCAGTTCTTTGAGCCTGAATATCTCGAAAAATTCTTCGCTGCTGTTTTTCAGTTCCGGAATTCCGTCTGTGTAAACAAAGAACAAATCCCCTTCATGCAATTCAACACTCTGTTCCCTGTACACTTCTTCCTGGGAAACAGCCAGAGGCATTCCCTGTGCCGGCAATTCGATGATCTCGTTTCCGCGTGCTATAAAAGCGGTTTCGTGCCCGGCTGACGAGTATGTGAGTTCTCTCTTTTCAGCATCATAAACTGCCAGAAAAAAGGTGATGAACATTTTCTTGAACAAGCCCTGGATTTCTCCGTAGATCAAACGGTTGGCCTTTGTCAGTGCAGCTCCAGGCCCGGTCGGGTCTGCGAGAATTGCCCGGAAAATACCCTTGCCCATGGTCGCCAGCAGGGCCGAAGGTATGCCTTTTCCAGAGACATCACCAATAAGCAAGGCAACTCTGTTCCGGTCCAGCCTGATCGCATCATAAAAGTCACCGCCGATTTCTTTTGCGAATTCACAGTGCGAGTCTATAAAAATTCCCGGAAACTCGGGCAGTTCAACAGGCAGAATTGAATACTGGATCTTCTGTGCTAAGCGCAGCTGCTCGTCAGTCACCCGCTTTTCCGCCAGTTCTGAATAAAGTCGTTCTTTTTCCAGAATAATGGCGATATGCTCGCCGATGGCCTGCAGAAAATAAAGATCTTTTCTTGAAAATGCCGGCTGGTCCTTATCTGTTTCAAGATACACCAGGCCAACGATCTTCACTCCGGCCTTGAGCGGCACACAAAGCACCGAGTGAATCTGGTACTGGACTATGCTTACGCTCATGTCCAGATTCTTGTCTGCACCGGCGTTGCCGGTGATAAAAGGTTCGCCGCTCCTGATCACCTTGGTGGCGATGGTTTTGCTGAGCGCGACCTCATCGCCGGCAAAATACTCTTCCACTTCTTTTACAACCACCGGTTTATACTGCCCTTTGTTGTCCACTATCATGATGAATCCGCGTTTGACACCGAAAAACGCGCTGATCTTATCCATGATGTTACTGAAAATGCGGCTGCTTTCAGCCTCACAATTGATCTGTCTGGCCAGATCATAGAGTGTGGTAATTTCCCCGATCACCTTTTCCAAAGCTTTTTTTAATAGTGGCGTAGCATCTGGAAACTGTTCAAGATAGGCGTCAATAATCATGCTCGTTGTTTTGAGTTCTTTAGAAAGAGAAAGGGGTGATTCGCTGACTATGAATTCAAGTTCACCGATCTTTACCGGAACCGCGCTTCCGACCAATCCCGGCTTTGTGACCTCTCTGCCGTCTAAGAGCGTGCCCAGGGATGATCCAAGATCTTCAACAACAAAGGCCTGCCCCTGCTCGGTAATTCGGCAGTGGGTTCTGGAAACACCATGTGCTTTGATAACCAGATCGCATTCCGCGCTGCGTCCAATCACCACCACCTGCTTGTCGATCCTGGCCAGTTCCTTGAGAGGCTTTCCATTAACGCACTGATAAAAAAACATTATTTCTCCCTGTAGATGAATTTCACGGCCTTATCTGTGCTGAACTCTGCCGCTGCTTTTTTTCCCCGCAACAGGACCGCTGCCCTTTCTTCGACAAAAGCCGCTGCTTTCAAATTTCCCAGTTTTCTCAAAGCTGCAGCCAGTCCCGCGCATGTCTCGCCATCAAATGGCTCATCCTTAAGTGCTGCTCCGAACATGTTTACAGCAGTCTCGTTATCGCCTGTGGCCAGGGCCAGCACCCCCCGATTATGCCAGTACTCAGGACTTGTCGGTCGGATAATCTCCATCCAGGCCTCCTGTGCCTGCTGTTGTTTTCCTTCTATAAACAGGCTGCAGGCCAGATTGTTGAGTACCATTTCCTTAGCTGCGGGTTGCAGTTTTCCACCAGTAAGTTCACGGAAAACCTGCTGCCCGGCTGCTAAATCTCCTGATTTGCATATAGCTATCCCCTCGAGGTTGAGCAGGACCGGATTTTCCGGCGCATGCTCTCCATCTTCGCTCAAAAGCTTTACAGTCTGCTCGATCTGGCTCTGGCCGGCGGTTTCCAGTATCAATCTATAGGCGGCAACCAGCAAATCAGAATCCTGCAGCTTGTCCCTGGGTGGGCTGGGCAGGTTTGCGCCGCTTTCATTTCTAATTCTGGCCAAATCATAACGGCATTCCCTGATGCGTTCACCGAGATAATCATCGGCATTCTTTTCCGCCCGATTCAATTCTTCTCCGGCGCGATCCAGTTCGTTGAACCTCATAAGAGTTCTGGCCGTAACATATAACAATTCAGGGTCCTTCTCCTGCTGTATTCCCAGAATGCATGCTTCATAAGCGCCAAGCGGGTCTCCTTCCAGAAGGCTCGCTTGTGCATAAACAGCAAAGGCTTTTCCCAGGTTTTCGCGTCTGCTGATAAGCCTGGCGAGAATCTCTCGCGCCTCTTTACCTCTTCCGGTCATTGCTTCACACCTTGCCAGCAACAGCAGCATATCCGGCTCATCCGAAGCAAACACCCGCGCGGAATTCAGCACATCCCTTGCTTCTCCCACCCTTCCGGCTGCATAAAGTTTTCCAGCCCTCTGAAAAGGTTTCTGACTTTTCTCCTCTTCCAGGGCCCGCATACATGTTTCATAAGCTTCTTTCCACTCCTCCTCGAAAAACGGGATCATTGCTTCTCTAACCTGATTCAATTTCGAGAGAGCCTCCTCCCAGCGCCCTGCGCTCAGGAGTCGATATGCCGCGATCATGCCGGACAAAGTGTTTGGGACCGCTGCCTGGCGGCTTCTCCGATAAAGTCCCGCCAATTTTTCCATTCCCCCCTGGCGTGCGTAAATTCGCGCCAGAAAAACAAACACTTCCCCATTGCCCAGATCCGCACCCCAGCTGCGTTCCAGATTGTCTCCTGCCAATTCCCAGCTGCCCAGACGGTAATAACAAACTCCCAACAAAAGAAGAGCTTCAGGATTATCCGGCTGTTTGCGCAGGAAAAGCTGAAGATTTCCTGCGGCTAAAGAATAATTTCCCTGCGCTGCTGCGGACTTCGCCATTCTAATAATTTCAGCGAATGAATCGTTTTTTACCGGATTTTCTCTTTTTTCTGATGAGTTTCTCAACATCATCAGTCCGCCAAAGATTAGAACTGCCGTTACCATTAACACTGCCGCTTTTTGCCGCCATCCAAGATTATCAAACAACCCCGGGGGGCGGAAAGACAAGCGTCCCAAGGTCTGTCCCGCCATGCTGCTCAATTCGCGGTCCGGCACTATGGACAACCTGCGCACCAGCCAGAAAACGGCTTCATTGTCGATTTGTTCCGCCAGAAAAAGACCGCTTTTCACCTGATCGGAATTCCCGGAAAACAGCATCTTTTCCATTTCGCTGTATATATTTTCACTTCCATATTTCCAGAGCACGCGGATGATGTTGGCTCTGCTGCGCGGGTCAGTTTCCTTTTCCAGAAAATTGAACAGGAACGGGATCAGATCATCCCGATGAAAATAGCCAAGTCCCTCGATGGCGTTCGCCCGTACTCTACGATCTTCATGGCTGAGATATGATTTGAGAAGGGGAACAGCCCTAAGTGACCCGGAAAAAGCGATCTTTTTAAGGACTGTCGCTACCTTGACCGGGTCATTTGTTTTGCGGAGCTCCTGTTCCAGAAGTTCCATGTTCTCACTGTTTTTCAGATTGTCCGCCAAGACCACCCCGTTCAATCCAGTTTGACAAAACTTTTCATGATCTTTTCAAGTTCAGCACGACTCGTTGCAGCAGCACGAGAAAACCTGATAACCCTGTTGCCGCAGAAAATTGCCCCTTCAAGCCTTTCAGACGCCATATCAGCGGCATCGCTGAAGTAACTGAAACTCAAAAACTGCGGCTGTTCAAGACGAAAATCCACCTTGTTCAATCTGTACGCAGGATTTTTTCTTTTCAGCCGATCCTGCAGACAGGTAAATAACCCCCGCAAGTCTTCAAACGCACCCCTGGGAAAACTGTCTACTTCTGTTTTCAACACCATGCCTGTTTCAGTCAACTGCTCAATCTGAAACTCGCAGCCCTGCCCGCAATTGATCCGAAAAAAAGGGTTTCCCATGTCAAACCCGAAGCCGAACCTCGATGAAAAGACGCTGTTCCCTATCCGTTGAACAGCATCTGTCCTGACTGATGGTCCGCTTGATTCAAGCGGGTACACCAGTGTTTTTCGCAAAATCTTTTCAGCAGCACTTAACTCTTTCAGCAGGGCCTGACTATTGATCTCGCCTCTCCAAAAAGGAAACCAGACCGAACCGGAAGGTCCGGAAAACAAGTCCATCCGTTTCCATCCTTCAGGACTTTTGATCTCTCCCCACAGGGCAAAGAAAAGGCCTCCCTGATGCAGTTTTATTCCAGCCACATCCCTGACCTGGAAACCGGACAGGCGCAAAATCCAGTTGAAAAGCAGCGTCTGCTCAGCGCAAGATCCTCTTCCGCTTTCCATCACTTCCTGGGGCGGGCGTTCTTTCCATGACGCGAAATCAATTTTTGTGCAGAAATAGTCTCGCACCCGATCAATCAGTTCCATCGGAGTGCCCCCTGCATCACTCTGACTGCGGGCTAAGTTAATCACCTGAAGAGTCAGTAATTCCGATGCGGAAGGATCCACTTTCCCTCCTCGCTCAGGTTTCCCGCCAGAAACATCGCAGCTCAAATCTTTGATTACAACATTGCCTGATTCGGGGATTCGACATTCCGGAGAATCTTCCGGACCATAAAAAGTCTCTCTTTCCACAACAATCCCAGTCACTTTCCCTTCCTGCCACAATCCCGCAGGCACTGTCGTGCGCACACCCCTTGAGCCGCTGCCCCACCAGACCGATTCACCGGCTTTACCGGGCAAGTTCATCAGTTCGTCTGTCATTCTGGAGAAATATCTGATCAGGCTCATCCTCTCATCAAAATAAACGCGCCTTTGATCCAGGTACATCCCTGAATTCATTTCCCATTCAAACACTTTGGCTTTAACGACTTTCTCTCCGTCAAAAGCCATATCCATGCCGGTTTCCTTTTCCATCACAGTACCGAACGAAAGATTCGCTTCATCAAAAAAAGCTGTTTCCCGTTTTTCTTTCAGCAGTCTTTTTTTCTTTGCTTCAGGTAAAAGAAACTGGAAATAAAACTTTTCCGGTCGTGAAATTGTCCTGATTGCACCACAACTGTGGGAAAGTATTATTTCCTGGTCACCGATCATGCCCTGAACAGTTTCGGTCTTCCTGCCGTTTTCGAGCTGAATCTTCAAAAATCCAAGCGGTTTCATGTCGGTGTCAACATATTCATAGTATTGCTCCTCAAAATCATCCACTCCCTGTTTGATAAATCGGATGATGTAAAGCAGGCAATCCCGCTTTTCCAGCCGGTCTTCTCTAAGCGTGACTTCTACGCTGTATAATTTACCGTCCCGAACAAGGCTGAAATTTGAATCTGCTCCATTTGCCGATTGCAGGAGCAGCAGCAATACAACCAGAAACAGAACCGTTTGTTTCATTATTCCTCTCTTACTATACCAGGACACCGCCACAAATCCTGGTCC
>JAQTRI010000010.1 GCA_028711905.1 Candidatus Wallbacteria bacterium
AATTGAAATTATTGGCTGATGTCGGAATCATCGGTCTGCCCAATGCCGGGAAATCCACCCTGATATCCGTGGTTTCAAACTGCAAACCCAAAATTGCGGATTACCCATTTACTACAATCGCGCCCAATCTTGGTGTGGTAAAGGTCGGCGAATACAGCTTCACCATGGCGGACATCCCCGGCTTGATCGAAGGAGCCCATACCGGTTCAGGCCTGGGAGACCGTTTCCTGCGGCATGTGGACAGAACCCGCATACTGCTTCATCTTGTGGATTGTCAGCACCCGGACCCAGTGGTAGCCTACCTGACCGTTCACCATGAACTCGAGTGTTACAATCCTTCGTTTGGAAGCAGGTTCCAGGTGGTGGCGCTGAGCAAAACCGACATTTTCCTCGAAACAGAAGGCTCTTCTTCACTGAAAGACTACTGTGCAGAACGAGGCATCCCTTTTTTCACCATTTCAGCGGCGACTCACAGGGGTATATCGGAAATGATGTCTTTCATCGGGTCGAAACTTGGAGAAATCGAAAAAGAGCTGCCAGAAGATTCTCCAGATGAATTCAGGGTTTATCACATAAAAAATCCGGAAAAACCTCTGAATATCGTGCATCAGGGAAACACTTTTCACATCACCGGCAGTCTTGTCGAGCGGGTAGCGGCCAGGGTCGACTTTCGCAATCCCTTTGCTTTGCGCTGGTTCCAGGGATTTCTTAAGGAAAAGGGTATAACCGACCGCCTTCATAAAATGGGGATTTCTTCAGGTAATACGGTTGAAATCGGAGCAATCAGTTTTGAATATTTTGAAGATGACTGAACAGGTGGCTGCTGAACTGGATGCGAAACTCAGTGCTGAAAGAAAGAGGCATTCGATCCAGTGCGCGGTAATGGCCGCTGATTTAGCGCTGAAGTTTCGCGGAGTGCATCCGGATCGAGCTTACCTGGCCGGTCTCGGGCATGATATTTTGCGGGATCTTTCGGAAAAAGAGACCCTGCTCACTGCTCAGGGACTCGGGGCTGGAAAATTGATCAAACGATTTGCCGGCTGGGGACACGAGCTGATCCACGCTCCGCTTGGGGCCATTTATCTTCGAGCCCGTTACTGTGTCCCTGCGGATGTTTTTAATGCGATTGAGTTTCATTCAACCGGGAGTCCGCGCCCGGGCCGACTGCTGCTGATATTGATGATCTCCGACTTTTGCGAACCTGGAAGAGAGTATCCTGAAGCGGCCAGATTGCGGAGCAGGATTTCCGGGCCCGGTTTCACCAAAGAAGCGCTTTCATTTATGGCGCGCGAGGTGCTAAAATATAAGCTGGAATATCTGCTGAACAGGAACAAGCCGGTTTGCCCGGCTTCTGTCGGTGCATATAATTATTTGTGCAGGATCACCGGTATAACCCAATGAGTAAGTCTTCGCGCGTTGAACTAGCTAAGAAAGTGATTGATCTGAAGGGCCGGTCCGGCGCTTTTGATGTTACGCACAAACCAGCCCTGTATATTCCTGCGATTATCTGGACTTTCGCTTTGCTTTTTTTATTCCTGATGCTTTTTCTCTGGTGGTTCGGTCAGGGAATTGGAGTGAGGAGCCTGTTTTCAAGTAACCTGCGTGATCAATTCACTATTCTGGTTGCAGGAACGGATATGGCTTATCATGGCCAGCGGACAGACACGATGTTCATTGGCTTTGTTTTTCCTGAAACCAGAAAACTCGAACTGTTTTCCCTGCCGCGGGACACCTTTGTCGACATTCCCGGACGCAGCAGCAAAAAGTTGAATAGCGCCTACGCATCAGGCGGTGTGGAATTGCTGAAAAAAACCGTTGAAAACAACCTTGGGATAAAACTTGACCACTATGTTGTTGTCAACATCGACGGGTTTGTCCACATCATCGATATCCTTGGCGGTATTGACCTTGAAGTTGAGCAGGATATGGATTATGACGATATCCGAGGGAATCTGCACATCCACCTGAAAAAGGGTCATCAGCACCTGGATGGGGAAAAGGCTATGCAGTATGTGCGCTTCAGGGAAAAACTTTTTGCAGACATCGGGCGCATTCAGAGGCAGCAGAAATTTCTGGAAGCGATTTCGGGAAAATTCAAGGAAGTGGACATTTTATGGAAGCTTCCGGCCCTGATCAGGGAGGTCCGCAACAATGTCAAAACAGACCTCTCATACGAGGACATTCTGAAAACTGTAAACCAGTACAGTGATTTCGATAAGCGGAATCTGCGCATGAGGATTCTGCCGGGTACCGCGGATTACATCGAGAAAATTTCATACTACCTTCCTGACATAGAGGCCTTTCACAGACAGGTGGAAGAAATTCTGGCTGACGGGAAGGAAGACGACGGACTGCCGGAAAAAGCCGTGCTGGACGAATTTATCCGCACTCTGCAGGCTCCGGCTGACACAGGAGGCATTACAAACTCAACCACGGGTACAGAGCCGGTCTTGATACTTCCCGTCAAGAGCACCTCAGAATGCGGATCAGGCCTGTCCAGCGGAAAGGATACCCCCGATGTTCCGGATATGGAAGGCTCCAGGGAGTCTCAGGTCACGCCTGGGACTTCTGAAACTCAGACACGGTGAAGTTGAAACACCGGCATTCATGCCTGTCGGAACCAGAGCGGCAGTTAAAACTCTGGATGCCGCAGATATCGATGCTCTCGGTTTTCCCCTGATCCTTGCCAACACATATCATCTGTTGCTCCGCCCCGGACCGGACCTGATCCGGGAAGCCGGGGGACTGCACGGTTTTACCGGATTCAACGGCAATTTTCTGACGGACAGCGGCGGATTTCAGGTGTTCAGCCTTTCCAAATTGCGCAAAGTCACCAGTGAAGGCGTGGTTTTCAGATCCCACCTTGACGGGGCCATGGTGGAACTTTCCCCTGAAGTATCAATTGACACTCAACTCAAGCTCGGATCAGATATCCTGATGGTAATGGACGAATGCCTGGCTTATCCTCATCCGCCGGAAGCGGCTGAGCCGTCTCTGAGAATCACAATGGACTGGGAAAAAAGGAGCCTGAAGTATTTTAACAGTCACGGAGGACCTGAGAGCGGTTCTTTTCTGTTCGGCATTGTTCAGGGTGGATTTGACAGGGAACTGAGGCAGAGGGCTGCAAGTCTCACTGCTGAGCTTGGATTTGACGGATACGCTGTCGGGGGATTGAGTGTCGGCGAGCCTCCTGCTCTGATGCATGAACTGCTCGATCTGGTTGTCCCTGAACTCCCTGAAAGCAAACCCAGATATCTGATGGGGGTCGGTTCTCCGCTGGAGGTTGTCCGTGCCGTTGCACAGGGGATTGATCTTTTTGATTGTGTGCTGCCCACGCGCCTGGCACGGCATGCAGTCCTGCTTACCTGGAAGGGAAAGCTGAAAATACGCAACCAGGTATACCGGAGCGATTTTTTGCCACCTGATCCTGATTGTTCGTGTCCTGTATGCAAGAGATATTCCCGGGCTTATCTCAGGTACCTGTTTCACGCCGGGGAATTCACCGGCATGCGCCTGGCTACTCTTCACAATCTGGCTTTCATGAGTTCGCTCATGAAGGAAATACGACAGGCCATCAGGGAAGAGCGACTGGCGGATCTGATCAGGAAAATTGAAGTCGCATATGGGGCAGGTAATTCTATTCATTCGCAGCACGATGATGCCATCTGAGCGTTTCCGCGCACTCCCATTGCGTTTATTGAAAAATATCCTATTTGCTTTGTCTTGTTTTCCGGCAATAAATCCTGTTCATACGGAATTATGTCCTTGACTTTTATTCCACATAAAGTAATATTCATATGTGAGTGTTTTCTCACAAGACACTAAAATTTATACTAAGTAAAGGAGAAACCCATGGAAACCAAGAAAGCCATCGAACAGTACCTGAATTACATATCGACGGAAAAAGGCCTGGCTTTCAATTCCCAATTGTCTTACAGCAGGGATCTGGCAAATTTCGACAAGTTCATTATGGATTCATGCGCCAAGCACAAGGTCGAGGAAATTGTCAGAAACGACCTGGAGCAGTACATTGCCTATCTGCGCGATCTCGGCCGCAAAACTACAACCATTACCAGGACTATCACCACGATCCGCTCCTTCTACAGATTCCTCCGCGATGAGAATTTGATCGCCATTGATGTCAGCAGAGAAATTGACACTCCAAAAATCGAGCGGCGCCTTCCATCGTTTCTGACAGTTGAAGAGGTCGAACTGCTGCTCCGACAGCCCAGAATCCGCAGAAAATTCGAGTTGCGCGATAAGGCTATGCTGGAACTGCTCTATGCTTCAGGCATGCGTGTGTCTGAGCTTGTCGGCCTCAATTCCGAAGATCTGAATTTAAGAGAAAAGTTCGTCCGCATCATGGGAAAGGGAAGCAAAGAACGCATTGTGCCCATCGGGAAAACAGCTGTGCAGTTTATCAAGAAATACATCGCTGTCTCTTTCCCCATGATCAATAAGAAGCGTGAGGCTCATGCCCTGTTCCTCAACTGTCAGGGGCGGCGTATGACCAGGCAGGGATTCTGGAAACTGATAAAAAAATACGCGGAAAGAGCTGAGATCAAGAAGAATATCACTCCGCACATGCTTAGACACTCGTTCGCTACGCACCTGCTCGAAAACAACGCCGATCTGCGCTCAGTCCAGGAAATGCTCGGACACAGCGACATCACCACTACCCAGATCTATACGCACTTGACCAGGAAAGGGCTGAAATACATTTACACAAAAACTCATCCAAGGGCTTAGGCAGGAAAAGATTATAATCATAAAGGGGATGCCTTGAAGGCATCCCCTTTTTTAACACCCATTTGTCAATCGGTTGAGAAGATCTTTGAAGCTGCTTCGTCAATGGCTCTTTTGAGTTCTTCTGAAGCCTTCTGCCTGAGTCTGTCAAAGACCTTGCGGATTTTTTCGTTGTGCGAATCATCGAGGCTTCTGATGGAGCAAAGGCTCTGCAGGGACATGAATTTGACCTCTTCGAATTCGCTGTGTTTCAGCTCCTCTAAGAATTGCTTTACCTGCCGGTCTGTATAGGTGATGTTTACCTGAGTTGTGTCAATGAAATCGCTCGGAGCCTGAACAGGGGGCTTATCCGCCGGCTGTGTATTTATTCCGGTTTCAGCGGAAGAGGGCAGGCACGAAGAGCCCTGCCGGAGGGATGTGTCTCCATTCTGGTTGATACAGAGTTCCGAAAGGTCGCTGATTCCCTTTTCTCTGAGAAAGTTTGTCAGTGCCCGTACTCCCTCAGGGACGATGTGCTGCAGGATTTGCTGCACCCAGTGGCATGTGTTCCGGTCAATCCGTGTGGCAGCCAGATTTAGGAGCGGCTGTACAACCCGCATGCCTACTCCGGCAATCGCTTCTGCGCTCATCTTTCGTACCGGCCAGAACGGGTCTGACAAGCCGGCAAAAAGCACGGCCAGAATATCATCATCGAACCTGTCAGGGGACAGTGTGCAGACGGACTGGACTATGGCGTTCCTGATGTTGTCGTTCCTGATTTTGAAGTAGTAATGATAAATTTCGTGAAAGACGCTTGACGATTCTTCTACCACCTGAAGAATCCAGTAGCAGGGGTTTTCCATTTCACTGTCAAAGTATCCGCGAAACACAGGCAGTACTTCTTCCGGAATCCGGTTGCCGATGCGCGAGATCATGCGAACAGCCTCTTTGCGGACCAGCCACTTGTCGTCTTCGAACATATCGATCAGAAGCTCAACTGCGGCTCTGGAGCCGGTTTCGCCCAGAGCTTCCATAATGATGATTTTTTCCTCTTCGAATTTATCTCGGCTGCCGCTTTTCAGAAGGCCGCGAAAAAAAGGTACTGATTCGCCTTTCTGAATTCTGGCGATCACCTTGTAGGCGGTCAGCCTTGCGCTGCAGTTTTTTTCGCGTTGTGCGTACTGCATAAGGTGCGGCACGGCTTTTTCGCCGAATCCTTCAAGATAATTGGCAGCCTGGAACCGGAGATACCATTCTTTATCGCGGAGGCTTTTGATAAATATCGGGATGGCATGTTCTTCTCTGGTTGCCGCCAAGGCTACCAGTGCGAAATATCTGGCTTCCTTGTCGCCTTTTATCACGAATTTACAGAAGGGGTCCACACCTTTTTCACGCAGAATGGTGCCGATACTCTTGATGATCCAGAAACGCTGGTCCTGGGTGGCGTTTTTGTAAAGAGTGTTAAGTTGTTTGACAGCCGACATTCCCAGTCCGTTGATGATTTCTGAAGCGGTTTTCCTGTGCTGCCAGATCGGGTCGTTCAGAGCTTTGATCAGCAGCGACAATTTGGCGGGATGTTTGAGATGCTCAAGGTTTTGAATCACATAAGCCCGCAGTTGATGACTGGGGTGATCAAGCAGATGTTCGAATACAGCCAGTACTTCCGGGCCTCCCACAGCCATCAGTGTGTGCATCAGCCAGTAGAGTGTATCCCGGTTTTCCTCGGTTTGAAGGGCTTTCAACATTGGATTCACAGCATCTTTACCAATCGATGCTAAAATAATGGAGGCTTTTTTACGCTCCAGCCATTTTTCAGCCGAGAAAAGCGTGATCAGTTCCCTGACCATTATATACCGCTGCTCCAATTGCAGATGGTTGTAAACTCTCATCAGCGTATTCTCAACAGTTTCCAGAGGTTCTTTACTGATTCCTTCAATTACTGTTTCGCGAAGGTTATTCATGATGCGGCACCTGTATTCAATGAACTGATTTTTGATACATATGATATCAGAAACAACCTGAAACGGTATTATGGAGCGATGACTATGGAACCGGTAAGTAGAAAAAGTCTTTCAGACCTGTTACTTGTCACCTTTTAGCTGTGCGCATTGAGCAATTGCGTTACTGCTTGACAAAGACCCCGGGGTGCTTTAGTATTAAAAACCGGCAGTACGGAGGGATGTCCGAACGGCTAAGGGGCCGGACTTGAAATCCGGTAAGGCGAAAGCCATCTGGGTTCGAATCCCAGTCCCTCCGCCAACCATATTTTTACTGTGGAGAGGTGGCCGAGTTGGCTGAAGGTGCTCGCCTGCTAAGTGAGTGTGCGGCCAAAACCGCACCGAGGGTTCGAATCCCTCCCTCTCCGCCAGACAAGAACCGCAGTAGATTGCGGTGACATAGATTTGCGTGCCCGTAGCTCAGCTGGATAGAGCGTTGGCCTGCGGAGTCAAAGGTCGGTGGTTCGAATCCACTCGGGCACGCCATTTTCCGGGGAGAGATGGCTGAGTTGGTCTAAGGCACTCGACTCGAAATCGAGAGGACGTTAATAGCGTTCCGTGGGTTCGAATCCCACTCTCTCCGCCACTGCGCGCGCTGTCTTGCCATGATCAGCTGATCGGCAGGGATCTTTTCACAACACGGAGAGGTGACCGAGCGGCCGAAGGTGCACGTCTGGAAAGCGTGTGAGCGAAAGCTCCGTGGGTTCAAATCCCACCCTCTCCGCCATTCCAAGGCTCTGATTTCCATATTTTATTCTTTGAACAAATTCAGTTATAAAATTAAGGATACTGCCATTTCTGCAGCAAAAAAACAGGAGGAACACATGGGAAAACTTAAAAACACCCGCACTGAACGCAACCTGCTGGCATCATTTGCCGGCGAGTCACAAGCCAGGAATCGCTACACCTATTTTGCCAGTGTAGCCAAGAAAGAAGGGTTTGTTCAGGTTTCACAGATCTTTGAGGAAACAGCTGACCAGGAAAAAGAACATGCCAAGCGTTTTTTTAAATTCCTGGAAGGCGGTACGGTTGAGATTCAGGCTTCTTTTCCGGCCGGACGCATCGGAACAACTGTGGAAAATCTAAAAGCAGCTGCGGACGGGGAACATGAGGAACATACCGTTCTTTATCCTGAAGCGGCGAAAATTGCACGAGAAGAAGGATTTAACGATATCGCCACAGTATTCGAAAAAATTTGTGTAGCTGAAAAACAGCATGAAAAACGCTACCGCGGGCTTCTTGCCGGCATAGAATCCGGTAAGGTATTTAAAAAAGACCGGAAAATAACCTGGCGCTGTCTGAACTGCGGCTATCTTCACGAGGGCAACGAAGCGCCCGAATCCTGTCCGGCATGCGCACATCCAATGGCTTATTTCGAAGTGCTTTGCGAGAACTGGTAAAAGGGAGGAAAAATGACCGGAAAATTTGAAATTTATAAGTGTGAAATCTGTGGAAACATCGTTGAAGTCCTGCACGAAGGCGCAGGAGAACTTGTCTGCTGCGGTAAACCCATGAAGCTTTTTGAGGAAAGAACCGCAGATAAGACTACTGAGAAGCATGTGCCTGTTGTGGAAAAAACAGCTGATGGATTCCGCGTGGTCGTTGGCAGCACCCTGCATCCGATGGAAGAAAAGCATTACATCGAGTGGATCGAACTTCAGGCTGACGGCAAAACTTACAGGCAGTATCTTATGCCAGGGGCTAAGCCAGAGGCTCTGTTCTGCGTGAGTGCAGCATCGGTTTCAGCCCGTGAATACTGTAATGTCCATGGACTCTGGAGAGGATGATACGGAGGTTGGCGTGGCTGATACTTTTAAGGCTGTAAGAATCAGCGATCGAGTCTGGTGGGTGGGCGCTGTGGACTGGGGAATCCGGGATTTCCACGGTTATGCCACCAAGCGAGGAACAACATACAACGCATATCTTGTGACAGGTGACAAGCCGGTGCTGATCGACACGGTCAAAAAGCCTTTTTATCAAGAAATGATGTCCAGGATATCCTCTGTGCTGCCAGAAAAAAAAGTCAGTTTCATTATCAGCAATCACTCAGAGATGGACCATTCCGGCTCGCTGCCTGAGGCGATAGCGTCACTGGAACCGGAAATGGTTTTTGCGTCCAGGGCCGGTTGTCAGGCTCTGAAAGATCATTTTCCGGCCCTTGATTCCATCACTGCGATTAAGAGCGGGGAAAAGCTGGCTCTGGGAAACTCTGACTTCCTTTTCCTCGAAACGCGGATGCTGCACTGGCCTGACAGTATGGTATCGTATCTGGCTGGAGACGGAGTGCTGTTCACTCAGGATGCCTTTGGCATGCACCTGGCAACCCTTTCTCTTATGGCGGCCGGCCATGAACGCGCACTTCTTAGAGCTGAAGCTGCCAGGTATTACGCCAATATCCTGACCCCTTATTCCGGACTGGTGGCTGATCTTCTGCAGAAACTGCCGCAACTGGGGCTGGATATAAAAATTGTGGCTCCCGATCATGGGCCGATTTGGCAGGGGAAAGACGAAATTGGCTGGATCACAGGACTCTGGCAGAACTGGGCTGCCCTGAAACCAACGCGCAAAACCGTTATTGTTTATGATTCGATGTGGGGCAGCACGGCATCCATGGCTCAGGTTATTGCCGACAGCCTGGCAGGAGCAGGGGTTGAAATTTTCATGGCTCCGCTTTCCTCCACTCATCGCAGCGATGTGGCTACAGAGCTTCTGGAAGCAGGAGCCTTGTTAGTCGGTACTCCGACCATCAACCAGGAAATGTTTCCCACTGTTGCAGATGTTCTTTGCTATCTCAAGGGGCTGAAACGCAAAGGTCTGATCGGTCAGGTTTTCGGCTCCCATGGCTGGGGCGGCGAAGGAGTCAGGCGGGCGGACGAGGCATTGACACAGATGCAGGTTGAGACAGTGGGAATGCCTGTTACAGCGAGATATGTGCCGGGGCCGGAAGCTCTTTCCTCTTGCCGGGAGCTGGGAGCAATGATTGCCTCAGCACTGAAAGAAAGGACTGCCGTATGATCAGTGGCATGGATCTCAAGGCACTGTTCTCGATTCAGTATGGACTTTACATAGTTTCTACTAAGGCTGACGGGCGCAATAATGGTCAGATCGCCAATGTTGTGTTTCAGGTGACTTCGCAGCCTGCGCAGATTGCCATCTGCCTGTCTAAGAACAATCTGACTCACGATCTTGTGAAAAAAAGCGGGATTTTCGGTGTTTCGGTTCTGGAACAAAATACACCGATGAAGCTGATTGGCACTTTCGGGTATAAATCCGGTCGGGATATCGACAAGTTCGAAGGAGTAAACTTTGAAACCGGGCCTGCCGGTTGTCCCTTGGTTAAGGACAATGCCCTGTCTGTTATGGAAGCCCGTGTGACAGGGGTTATGGAAGTGGGCAGCCACACCCTTTTTGTCGGGGAGTTGACATGTGCCTCCTGCCTGAAAGAGTGCCCGGCCATGACTTATGAATATTATCACCAGGTGAAAAAGGGAAAATCACCGGAGAACGCCCCGACATACCAGAATGTATCCGGTCAACCAAAGAAAGTGGAGGAAAAAGTCACAATGAAAAACTACATTTGCAATGTGTGCGGTTATGTCTATGACCCGTCAGTTGGAGACCCGGACAATGGCGTAGCCCCGGGCACCCCTTTTGACAAGGTTCCTGATGCCTGGGTGTGCCCTGTCTGTGGTGTGGGCAAGGATCAGTTTACTGAAGAATAGAGAGTTGCTGGAAACAAATCAGGGACATATTCAAGCAGCACCTACAGGATTAACAGGCTGGCAGCCATGGTCAGCATGCCTGCCACCATTCCGTAAATGCACAGATGATGTTCTCCGTATTCTTCGGCAGTGGGCAGCAATTCGTCCAAAGAGATGAAAACCATGATGCCTGCCACTAAGGAGAAGAGTGATCCATGAAGGGTTGCTCCCAGCAATGGCGCCAGGATCATGTAGCCGATGACTGCTCCTACAGGCTCAGCCATCCCGGAAAGCAAGGCGTACCAGAAAGCCTTGATTCTGTTTCCGGTGGCGAAGTAAATTGGAATAGCTACAGCCAGGCCCTCAGGAATATTATGGATGGCAACTGCTGAAGCCACTACCATGCCCAGCCCGGTGTCGCTTGTCGCTGCTGCAAAGGTGGCTAAGCCCTCGGGCAGGTTGTGTACTGCAATGGCGAAGGCTGTAGTCAGACCTACCCGGTAAAGTGGATGAAAAGTATTTTGCGAACCAGGGGATCCGGTTTCCGATGAGAAGCGTATTTCATGGGGGTTCTGCTCTTCCGGTACAAGCTTGTCGATCAGACCTGCCAGCATGATGCCTGCGAAAAATGCCAGAGTGGAAATTCTCGTGCCGGTTCCTGAGCCAAGGGACGATTCCAGCAGGGATGTTCCGGTAGCGTACAGCTCGACAAAAGATACATACAGCATGACACCGGCGGAAAATCCCAGTGACCCTGCCAGAAAACGCGTGTTCATCTTCCTGGAAAACAGAACTGGTATGCCGCCGATGCCTGTGGCCAGCCCGGCGAAAAAAGTCAGAGCAAAAGCGTTGATGAGCTCCTGATTCATAGATCAATGAGATACTATCTCAAGACAGGCTAATGCGCAAGATTGGCGAAGAGCGGCTAAATGATCGTTCATTCTGAAAGGTAGTGGTGCTTGAGAGAAACTGAGACGGAGAGTCTTTCGAGCGAGATTTTCTTGATCTGCCGGATGCGTTCCTTGGTAAGGTTGAACACAAGGCTGATTTCTTCAAGGGTTTTTCCAGTATCCTGGTTCAACCCGTAATACAGCCGGACAATGCCCTGCTCCTTTTCCCTGAGTCCTGACAGGGACTGCTCAATCACCCTGGCTCTATCCTCATGATCAGCCTTTTCAACAGCAAGGGTTTCCGGGGTTTCACATGGCGCTAATACATCCTGATGATATGTTTCCAGAGACACGGAATTCTGGAAACACGATTTAAGCTTTTCCACAGCCTCGACCGTCAGTTCAAAGACTTCGGCGATTTTCAAGGCATCAGGATCGATACCATGCTCATTGCGGTAATCAGCAATAAAGCGGCGGATTTTCATGTATTTTTCATAAAGGTGGACTGGGAGACGCATGGTGCGGCTCTGGTTGTAAATTGCCCGCAGGATGCTCTGGCGCACACAGTGGGACGCGTAAGTGGCAAAACGGTTCTGCCATTTAAGGTCGAATTTTTCGATGGCATCCAGAAGACCGATGTTTCCCTCCTGGACCAGATCAGCCAGGGGATGATGTTTGTGATACCTGCGGGCTACTCCGACAACAAGCTGCAGGTGCGAGCACACCAGCGTGTTGGTCGCCTGGCGGTCGCCCTTTTTAGCCTTGACGAGCAGGTCCCGTTCTTCCTGGCTGCCGAGTTTCGGATAGCGGGCTATCTCTTTAAGGTAGAGTGCGATTTCCTGTCTGTCTTCCATCATAACAGTGTAATAAGCATTAGGCGTGCCAATTCTCTTGAACAAAGCTGTAAAATGGGCGTGGCAGGGCTTTTGCGTATACAATTCCTGCAGGAAAATTTGCGTTCAGCGGAAAGTGTTGTAATAAATATCCATTATTAGGTATAATAAAACCTGACGCCTGGTGGCTGTGTTTATGTTGTCCCCGGATGTATTTGTCTGATACCCTTTCATAAGGGGGGGCTGTTGGAAAAGAGATCTTTAGTCGATGAATTGATCAATATGGAGAACCACGCGGTTCAGGAGGCCCGGCAGCTGAGTCTTAAACTGGAGCATGAGCGGGAACTTCTCCAGTCCTCCCTTGCCTCTGAATTGATTGACAGAGAGGCCCGGTTTTCTGAATCCATGACCCGTCGGGTCAGCGAGGCTGAGTCTGAATATTCCCTGAAGCTGGAAACAGCCCTTGCTGTCAATAAAAAGACATATGATGAACTTTTGTCTGAGTCAGATGAACTGCATCTGAAGATTGCCGAATTTGTCATTGACATGGTTTACGAAGATTATGATTGAAAGAATGAGCAAAATCGAAATTTTTGGTCTGTATGAAGAGACTGACCGCCTGCTGCGTTTTCTGCAGAAATCCGGAGATATTCATCTGGTGGAAACAGCGACTCCGACTGATTCACGGGGGCAGTTCCGCAGACTGCACGCGCCGTCAGGCAGGACTCAGGATGAACCTGTGACCAGGATCGTAACAGAGGTTGAGGAAATATATCGCATCGCTGCAGCCGGGCTTCCGCCGGCTCCCGGGGAAAGCGTGGTAGAAAATGCAACAGATCATACTGCTTGCCTGAGAGAGATTTCCAGAATCAGGAAAAAGATTTTTTCTCTTGTGAAGCGGAAAAAGAACCTTTCTTCCGATTTGTCGGACTTACTGGCTGTCAGGCCTGAAAGAATTGCGCTGGCTCAGATTTTGTCAAAAGTCATGTCCGGCGGCGTGAAGGATCCCCCCGCCTGTCTTGTGCTGATCCCTGAGAAGCGGAATGAGCATGGCGAATTGCTTGCAACCCTTGCCGCAGAACATTTCGGAAAGGGTTATTTCAATGTTTTGAGCGAACTCATCGATGGAAAAAAAACAATTCTGACAGCTGTTTACGGCGATAATTCCAGAGCCCGCTCTTTCAAGCATCTCTTGTGGGAAGAGGGATTTGAGGAATTGAATTTCCCCAATCGATGCGGGGAAGGTACGCTGGATGACACGCTTCGCGAATTCGACGATCTGCTGAAGGAACTCCCGGACAGGCTCAGAAAGGCTGATGAAGAAATAGCCATAGTTCTTGAAACACATAGGGAATTCCTTGCTGCTTCGATGTATGGGGGTCGCGCTTTCCTTGAGCGTGAAACGGCTAAAGGGCTTATGGCAGCTACTAAATACGCTGTCATCATCAACGGCTGGATTCCGGAAAACCGCTTGAGAGGCTTTTCGGAAAGACTGGATCGTGAATTCGGCGATTCCGCAATAGTGCGCGAACTGGATATCATCCACGATGAGGTGGATTCAATACCGACACTATTGCGCAACACGGTTTTCTCCAAATCTTTTGAGCAGTTACTCAGGATTCTTCCTCCAGTATCTTACACAGGTGTAGACCCCACTTTTCTCAACGCGTTCACCTTTCCGCTTTTTTTTGGCTTTATGCTCGGAGATGTGGTGTATGGTCTGCTGGTTGTTTTACTGGCGCTGTATCTTCGCAAGGCTTTGAGTCCGCAGTTTTCATTCGTGTCGTCCATAGCCATGTGCTGCGGTTTTTCATCCATCTTTTTCGGTGTATTATTCTGGGAATTTCTTGGTAACCTTGGAGAAGGGCACGCTCCGTTCTCCTTTCTTCCGATTCTGAACAGGCATCTTCATATCAAGGAATTCCTTGTGACAGCGATTCTGATCGGAGCAGTGCATGTCAGCCTGGGGTTCCTGATGGCAGCCCTTAAGGCTTATACTCACAGATTCTACCGCAAGCTGATCGGTGAATCATCACTGATTTCCCTGATCTGGATGGTTTTCCTCCTCATAGGAAGCACAGAACGGTTTGGGATTTTACCGGCATGGCTTTTTGATGCAGCTCTGGCAGGGATTTTTATCAATATCATCACGGTTTTTCTGACACTTGGTGCTTTTTCTGTTCTGGAGATTTTTTCTATTGTGGCCAATATTCTATCATATTCCCGACTGATGGCGATCGGTTTTTCATCGGTTATTCTCGCCTTTATTGCCAACAGCCTCAGCCAGACAGCCGGAAGTATGGTTTCGGGATTTCTGATCGGGTTTTCCCTGCATCTGGTCAATCTCGCGCTCGGTATTTTTGGCCCGGTCATACATTCTCTCCGCCTCCACTATGTGGAGTTTCTACCCAAGTTTTATGAAACCACGGGCCGCGATTTTCAGCCGTTCGGTTGTTATGCCAATGAGCTGGCCGGTAATGTCAGACAATGATACTGGAGGTTAATTTATGAGAACAAAGTCCATCCTTTTGCTGGTGCTGGGTCTGTTGCTTTTTCAACTTGCGCCATTATCGGCATCTGGAACATCGGAAAATGGAAGTGCGGTGTCAAAAACTGCAGAACATGGGATTTCTTTGGACGCCGTGGCTGCTGCTATTGCCATAGGTGCGTGCGGAATAGCAACTGCTATGGCCCAGGCTCGCATCGGAGCCGCCGGAGTAGGAGCGATAGCTGAGAAACCTGAAGTCATAGGTCGTGTGATGATACTGATGGCTTTGCCTGAGACTGTCGTGATTCTTGGATTTGTTGTCGCGGCCCTGATTTTGACCTGAGGGCTGGAAATGGGATCCAGCGAAGCTTTTTTTCGCCTTGTCCGTGACAAAATTGAAGCTGAGGCAGCGGAGGAGAAAGCCTCCTCGCTCATTTGGACTGAAAGTGCCAGGAAAAAGCATGCAGCTGAGCTGTCAGCGCTGGCCGCCAGATATTCCAGCGAAGAGGCCCGCATATTGGAAAATTTGAAGCGGCATTTCGCGATTCTCGAAGCATCCAGAATCGGCGAGGAAAAGCTGCACTTCCTTAGCCGGGCACTCAAAACCGCAGAAGATGTGACAAAAGCACAGCTGCTCCTCAGGCTCGGAAGTGCCAGGTATGATTCTTTCCTGGAGCGTGCGCTTGTCCGTTGTCTTCCCGAAAGCGGAGCGATCACTGTATCCTGCCTTACCGAAGACAGAAAAAAGATCGCCTGTGCTGTAAAGAAACTGAGGCCGGAATGCAGTGCCGCCTTTCTGGATCTGAGGGAAACGCGGCCTGAATGCGCATCCTGCGGGGGGTTTACTCTCAGGATTGAAGCAGAGTCCCTCACATATGACAATACAGTCCTTACCAGAGTAAGAAACTGCTTCTCGCACCAGGCGGAACAGATACTATCCCTTGCCGAGAGGCTGTTTCATGTCTGAGCTGTGTTTTCTCAATGCAGCCCTGCGCGCCCGCAGCAATCTGTTTCTCAGGATGGACTGTCTTGACGAGATGTTGAGAAACCCGGGAGCAGGATCGATGATCGGAATCCTTTCAGGCACCCGTTATGCTGAAAGCCTGAAACACAGGCAGCAGATCGATTGCCCGGTCAGCAGAATCACTTCCGCGATCGCAGCAGTGGTTGAAGAAGAGATCTCTCTCACTCTCAAGCGGGCTGGTGACAGGATCGGGTCATATCTCAAGCTTTTTTTAGCCCGCTGGGACATTTTGAGCCTGAAAGCCATTTTTTCCTGCAGGATCGCCGGGCGGAAGATGGAAAACACGCGCTGGTTTCCATCAGGAGTGCTTAATTCGAGGGAGTGCCTTTTACTCAGCAGGGGAGGCTTCAAAGAAGCTGTCGCAACTCTTCAGTCAAGGCCGGAAGCCATTTTCCGGGACTGTGCCCGTTTGTTCGGCGACCCTCTTGTCACGGGTAGTGTTGACAGGCTCTGCTTTACACTCGACCAGTGTTATTTTAACCATGTTTTTGGTGGAAAGAACAGTCGGGATGCGGGATTATCCCAGTTGCAGAGCGCTATGCGCATTGAACTGGACCGCAGGAACATTATGGAGGTTCTTCACGCTTTGATGAGAGGTAATGGCCTGGAATGGAGGCCGGCCAGTCATTTCGGCAGCTTGAGCATCGGATTTTTGAACAGACTGGCTGCATCAGGCACAGTTGACGATGCCCTGGAAATGCTGCTGTCCACTCCCTACAGCAAGGCGGTACAGGAAGGACTCCTGCTGTATGAGCACACCGGGGAACTAAGCTTTATCGAGCGGTTGATAGAAAAGAAACTTCAACTTTTCCTGCGCAGGGAATCTCTGCTGAACCCCCTTTCTTTAGCATTGCCGCTGCATTACATTAATCATCTGATCAACGAAAGCCTGAACTTGAATCTGATTGCGCTTTCTCCTGCTTACGGCCTTACCCCCAACCTGGTGAGAAGGGAGCTGATCATTGCCTAAGTGCATTTTTATCGGTGACCTGGAGTTATGCAGTGGCTTTCTGTTTACCGGAATCGATGCTGACCCTGCCGGTACGGCTCCGGCTGCGGTCGAAAAATGCCGGGAAATTGTCGCATCAGGGGAGATTGTCCCTGAATACTGCATGGTGCTGGTGGAAAAAAAACTCTGGGACGAATTCGGGGAGACGGACCGTGCCTATCTCCTCAGCCGTGACGAACCGCTTTTCGCCCCTGCAGATATGAAAATTTAAGAGGTGCCCTGCATGACTGGAACTATTGAAAAGATATCCGGAGCACTGATTGTGGCAAAAGGGCTGGAAGGGGTTTTTCTCAACGAAACCCTGGAAGTGGGAAATGAATCCATTCCTGGCGAGGTGATCCGCATCCAGGAAGACCATTGCTTTGTTCAGGCCTTCGAAGAAACAGCCGGACTCAGGGTTGGAGACCCGGTGCGGCGGAGAAAGCAGCTTCTTTGCGCTCAGCTTGGCCCAGGGCTGCTTGGATCGATTTTTGACGGTATCCTGCGGCCGTTGGACAAGCTGGCCGGACAGCAGGGGCATTTTCTCAGGCGCGGGGCTTTTCTCGACCCCCTTGATTGTTCAAAGCGCTGGCACTTCCGACCGTCCGTGACCGCCGGACAGGAGGTTGGACCTGGGGATGTACTTGGAACAGTGGCAGAAAAAGCTCACATCCAGCACAGGATTATGGTCCCGTGCGGAGCCCGTAAATCCGTGGTCGAGAGTATCCGGGAGGGGGATTTTACCGTTGAAGAACCTGTTGCTTATATGGAAGACGGCACGCCTGTGATCATGCGGGCGTCCTGGCCGGTCAAGCTGCCTTTTCCGCACGGCGGCAAGCTGGACGCCACCGATCTTTTTATCACAGGACAGCGTGTGCTGGACTTTCTGTTTCCTCTCGCTGCTGGGGGATCTGCCATGATCCCCGGTGGCTTCGGCACCGGGAAAACCGTGCTTGAACAGTCGATTGCCAAGTTTTCCTTAGCTGACATCGTAGTATATGTCGGATGCGGGGAACGGGGGAACGAAATGACCGACCTGCTGTGTGAATTCGCAGACCTGCCTGATCCGAGAACCGGAGGGCGGCTTTTAGACCGCACAGTGCTGATCGCCAATACCTCGAATATGCCTGTAGCAGCCAGGGAAGCATCGATTTTCTGCGGCTGCACCATTGCCGAATACTATCGGCAGATGGGCTATCATGTGGCCTTGATGGCTGATTCGACTTCGCGTTGGGCAGAAGCTTTGAGAGAGATTTCCGGCAGGCTCGAGGAACTTCCCGGGGAGGAAGGTTTCCCGACCTATCTATCATCGAGAATCGCGCAATTTTACGAGCGCAGCGGCATGGTGCGCTGCCTTGGAAGCGGTGGGAGGACCGGCAGTCTGACGATTATCGGGGCTGTTTCCCCTTCAGGCGGAGATTTTTCCGAGCCCGTGACCCAGGAAACGCTCAAAGCCGCAGGAGTTTTCTGGGGACTGGAACCCTCATTAGCCCAGCGCCGCCACTTTCCTTCGATCAACTGGCAGTCGAGTTACTCCCAGTATCTTGGCGCGCTTCAACCCTGGCTCAATGAAAAGCTCGGCCCCAGTTGGGAAGAGCACCGTCTCTGGGCTGTCGCCATACTTCAGCGCGATGGTGAACTGCAGGAAATCGTTCAGCTTGTCGGATTCGATGCACTTCAGGAGAACGAAAAGCTGGTTCTGGAAACAGCGGCTCTGATCAAGGAAAATTTTTTGCAGCAGTCGGCTATGGACGAGAGGGACGCATATTGTCCTCCTGAAAAGCAGCTGCTGATGATCCGCATGCTGCGTTGTTTTCACGATAAAGCCGGAGAAAAAATCGCGTCTGGAATGAACTTCCGGGAAGTTCTTGCCATGCATGAAAGGCAGGACTGTATGAGGCTTGGCACCAGAACACCGGAAGAGATTATCTCAATGCTTCCGGAGACGGGGGAAACATGAATCTGGCTGCGCTGGAATACGATCATCTGCAGGCCATTAACGGTCCGCTGATCTTTCTGAAGGGAGGAGAAAAGCTCCCTGCCATGTCCATGGTGCAGATTGAGGACAAGGATGGTGGCATCAGAATGGGGCAGGTGCTGGAAGTTTCCAGCAGCCACGCTGTTATTCAGGTGCTTTCGCACACTGCCGGATTATCCTTGAGCGGTACCAGAGTGCGCCTGGAGTCAGATGTGGTGACAGTTGATGTGTCAAGAGAAATGATCGGGAGAATTTTTAATGGCATCGGCCGGACTATCGATGGGAAGCAGATCGTTGTTGCTGAGGCCAGGCTTCCGGTTACAGGCAATCCCATCAATCCGGTTTCCCGCGACAAGCCGGACGAGTTCATTGAAACCGGTATTTCGGCTATCGATTGTTTCAACACTCTGGTGCGAGGTCAGAAACTTCCGGTGTTTTCCGAGGCAGGGCTTCCGGCTGCTGACCTGGTGATTTCTCTCCTCAACCATGCCCGTATCGACGAATACAGGAAATTCCTGGTGATTTTCGCGGCGCTGGGCATTACCAGACGCGAGATGAACAAATACATGAAGGTGCTTTCTGACGAGGGGCGCCAGTTGATCGCTTTTATCAATCTGGCTGAGGACCCTCCCATTGAGCGGCTGCTTACTCCGCGCTTCGCGCTTACTACAGCCGAATATTTCGCATTCAGGCTCGGCTATCATGTTCTGGTAATCCTCTCGGACATGACCAGTTATTGCTCTGCCCTCAGGGAAGTCGGCGCGGCCAGGGAAGAAGTTCTGGGCAGGCGTGGTTATCCAGGATACATGTATACAGATCTGTCCACGATTTATGAACGGGCCGGGCGGATCAAGGGTCTACCGGGCTCGATTACACAGCTGCCGGTTCTAACCCTGCCTGAGGGAGATATTACCCATCCTGTGCCGGATCTGACCGGATATATCACAGAGGGTCAGATAGTGCTGGAGCATCGGCTTCACCGCAAGGGAATATATCCGCCTGTGGATGTGCTGCCCTCATTGTCGCGCCTGATGAATAACGGAATCGGCTCAGGCAAGACGCGCGAAGATCATCGCCAGCTTGCTAATCAGTTGTACGCCTGTTACGCCAAAGGGGTTGATGTCAGGCGTCTTGTGACGATTGTCGGGGAAGACGCTATTTCTGAGCAGGACAGGATATACCTGCGCTTCGCCGAACTGTTCGAGCGGGAACTGCTGCATCAGGGGAGAGGCAGGAGAAGCATTTCCGAAACACTGGATACTGGCTGGCGTCTTTTGCGCATGTTCCCGAGCGATCAGCTGACCAGGATCAACAGGGAAATGATTTCGCGTTATTACTCGGCGATCCTGGAAGACGGGCGTCCGTCTCCGCTGGAGCGCTGACATGCCGAGGACAGTATGCAACAGGTCTTCTCTTCTTGGCGGAAAGTCCAGCCGCCGCTTTGCGTCCAAAGGCGTTGAACTGTTGAAAATCAAGCGTAATTCATTGCTGCAGGAACTGGGGACCGCCCAGTCCGAGTTGAGCGAAATGGACCGGTTGCTTGCCGAAGGGAGAAAAAATGCTGTGCAGTCACTGATTCTGGCCCTGGCTATCGATGGATGCGTTTCGCTGGATCTGACCTCGGCTGAGTTGAAATCACGCCTGGATCTTGAGCTTTTATCGCGTAACACCTGGGGGGTTCGCTTTCCCGTGATCGCGAAGCTTGAACATGCGAAGTACGATCACTCGAATGCCGGCGCGGTTTCCACCAGGACTTCAGCCGCCAGGGAAGAGTTTGTTGAATTCGTTGACCTGCTGATCCGGCGCAGCGCTCTCTGGATCAAGGTCATGCGCCTGAAGAGGGAACTGGACCGGACATCCAGGCGGCTCAACGCACTGACCCATACCTTCATACCGGCAATGGATCGTGAAATACGGTACATCGAACTGATCCTTGAATCCAGGGAACTGGAGAATATTGTGCGCCAGAAAAACACTAAAAAGAGGAAGACGCGCCATGAATCTTGCTGAAATTCTCTCCGAAGACCTGATCTGCCCTGAACTTTCCGCTGTCGACCGGTATGAGGCTATTGACGAACTGATGGACATACTGGTTAACCACCACGAAGTGCGCATTGTTCACCGCCAGGCGGTACTGAATGAAATTATCAAGCGCGAAAAAGCCATGAGTACCGGAATCGGCGATCATGTAGCTATCCCGCACGCCAAGACCCAGCATGTGCCGGATATCACGGCTGCGGTCGGCATCTCTAAGCAGGGGATTGACTTTGATTCCATTGACGGCCGCCCGGTTCATATCATTGTGCTCCTGCTCATTCCTCAGGAAAGTTACAACAAGCATCTGAAAACCCTGGCCGACATTGCCAGACTGTCCAAGAAGGCCTCGTTCCGGGACAGCCTGGTGCGCGCAAAGACAAGCCAGGAGATACTGGGGATTATCGAACTGGAGGAGGAGAGGGAGTGATTTTCTCTTGATCGAATTCCGTACTGATCTTTCCGGTTTCACAGGCGAGGGGAAATTGAATGTCGTGCTTTTCGAGCCTGAGATTCCCCCGAATGCCGGTAATGTGGCCAGGCTCTGCGCAGCCACTGATTCGCGCCTGATCATGGTGGGAAAGCTTGAACGGTACATTGGGGACGCGTCTCGATATTCGATATTTTACCCATCCACTTCCTCCATCAAAATTTCCGAAAATCTTCAACATCACTGGAAATGGTATTCCGCCTGCTGCTCCGGCCGGCGTTTACAAATGGCAGGCATACTTTTCCAGACATAAATAAAAATTATCATTTCGCATCAATTCCGTCAAACATCAATTGACAATTATCGAGACGCGTCCCCATCATCCCCCCCCCATCATCCCCCCTGAAATCATCCGTGAGCGTTACGAACGCCGATCCATCGTCATGACGAGCAACCGCGCCCCGGCTGAATGGGCTGAAGTGTTCGGCAATCCGCTGCTGGCATCTGCCGCCCTGGATCGGCTGACGCACCATTCACAGATCGTCGAGCTGGACGGACCGAGCTATCGTCAGATGCACAAAAGGAAAAAAACGGAAACCGAAAAAGAGGGGGAAAACTGAGATGAAAAAACGATGGCAAAGGAGGTGGATTTTCCAGGAGGAAAAAAACAAAATATTCAGGGGCCGAAAAAGATGAATTTAAG
>JAQTRI010000293.1 GCA_028711905.1 Candidatus Wallbacteria bacterium
AAGCCGCTGACTGTGCCGAGGATAGTGGCAAAAGCCAGCGCGGATATAACGACAAACAGGAATGTGCCGAACGAACGGGCCAGGAGCGGGGCAGACATGTTATTGTCAAGTGGATTGACAACGCAATTGACCATTGCTCCCAGTCCCATGTACATGGTGAGGATGTAAAACAGTCCGATTGCGGCAATGGCTACGATGGTGGATTTTCGTGCTGCAGCCTGGCTGGGTACCGTATAGTAGCGGATCAGGATATGCGGCAGGGCTGAAGTCCCGAAGAACAGGGCCAGCATCAGGGACACGAAATCGATGCGTTCGATGATTGTACCTTCAAGTTTATACTTCAGTCCTGGTCTGAGTATCAGGTTCCCTTTTGTAACTACAGGGTAATGAAGAGTGACCTTATCACTTCCGTCAGTCAAGACAGCTTTTTTAAAGCGCACAATCTCAGTTTCTTTGTCGCCCAGAAGAGACAGATATTTGAACGGGGAAACGCCTGAAACTTCTGCGGATTTTCCGGATTTCCCTGCCAGTTTTCTGATGTGACCGATCAGGCGCACGGAATTATTCTTATCAGCCGGCTTGCCATTGACGAATTTGCGGCTGTCGGATGTGAGGGTTTCCCATTGTACTTCCTGCAGCATGTCACCTTTTTTCAGCCACCAGGAAACCGATCCGTTACGGTCAACACGGGCGAAACTTGCGCCTCCGGCCTCGAAAAATTTGATGTCACCGCCTTGCATCTGGTGGAGAGGTAGTTCAGCGTAATCGTGGAAAGGAACCCTTCCCCCCTGGTCAGGCCTTGTGGAAAAACCGCGAACGCAGACCGCGACAGTAAGGATCAGGGAGAAGAAGATGAGCAATGCGCCCTTGATGAACTGCACATAAGTCGTAGATGTCATGCCGGCTGTGGCTACGATAATGATGACGATTGTTCCAACCATGACCACGCCGACAGCGTGAGGCAGTCCCAGCAGGGGTTCGATTAGAACTCCAGCGCCAACCATCTGCGGGATCAGATAGCAGATTGATACCAGGAGAGTGCTTACTGCAGCGGCAAGCTTGATGCCGCGGGAGTCGTAATTACAGTCCAGAGCATCGGTAAAGGTGTATTTGCCGAGGCGTTTCATCGGCTCAGCCACTACGAACAGAGCCACGATCCATCCGGCTAAGTAGCCTATCGAATACAGAAATCCATCATAACCGGCAGTGGCGATCATGCCGCAGATACCCAGAAAAGAGGCGGCAGACAGGTAATCGCCGGCAAAGGCGATGCCATTGACGCCCCAGTGAATCTGACCACCTGCTGCGAAGTAGCCACTGGCGGTCTTGGTCTTGCGGGCAAAGTAAAAGGAAAGACCCAGCACCATTCCGACAAAAAAGAGAAAAATGGTGACAGCCAGGATGCTGATTTCTCTATTCATGCTGCACCCCCCTGACCGGTTGAATCAACGGGCGGGGGATTATCCTCGCAATTGCGGCACAGAGCATCATAAATCAGAGCCAGAACCAGGGCAGCTATGATCAGGCCGAATCCGTAAACACAGGCCAGATTCATGCCGAAAAGAATGATCTTTTCCATGCTGACAGGACTGGTTACATTGATGGCGACGAATCCAGCGTAAAGCAGGAAATAGAAAATGAACATCTTCATCCCGAGTCTCATTTTGTAATCAGTTGAATGATCACATCCGCAACGGTTGGCTGGTTCATGCAACATACGATTCTCTCCTTGGAGTTATTCAGGGAATACGGTTTGCCATTCCCCAGCTGATGACAAGGTATCGTCAGCGTAGTGCAACATATATACAGGTTGAAACGCAACAATGCAAGTCAGATTTCGTGGCACACGATACGGCGCTTGTTGAGCAATTTATCAAGTCTTCGCGCATCCGGAAGCACTGATTCCAGCAGCGACCAGAATTTCGGACCGTGAGAGCGGACGCGGGTGTGAGCCAGCTCGTGAATCAGGATGTAATCGATCAGATCGTCAGGCAGGCATACCATATGCATGGATAAGTTGATATCGTTTTTAAGGGTGCAGCTGCCCCATCTGGAAACCATGTTTTTGACAGTTACCCTGGCAAAAGTGAATCCATGGAGAGATGCCAGTTTTTCCAGACGGGAAGGCAGCATGAGGCGGGCTTCCTGCATCAGCGCTCTGTCAATGGCCAGCCTGATAGCCTGCTGTACTATGGGAATAGACGGATCAGTGCCATGGGGGAGGCAGACCTTGATCAGACTGCCGGTGACTCGTACCTGTAGAAGCCGGCAAGGATCAGGCGAGAACATCAGCCTGTGACTGCGGGTCTGAAACTGTATGCCAGGCAGGAACACCGTGGGTTTGTCTTTCAGCATGAGGGTATTTTATTAGATTTCCACAAGAATGCAATAAGGATTTGGTCGATATGGAATTGGGTGACAGGTGATGGTAGTCAGCCGTGCGAGCTAAGCAGCAGTAGTGTCGCCCTAAGGCTTCGGTAATTGCTGCTTAGCGAGCTACGGATGACTATCCCCGGAGCCTTATGGCGGAGGGGGGAAATGGGTAATAGGTAATGGGTGATGGGTAATGGGTAATGGGGCGGACTGTGTTCGCCCGATTGCGGGAAAAAGCCAGGTTATTGTGATGAAAACAAAAATTGTCGTTGCAGCTGTTTCCGGAATAGCCCTTGTTTTCCTGCTTGCAGGAGCGGCCGCAGTTACTGCGCAGAATGATGCGCGTCCAGTCAGCCGTCAGTTTCGCAAAAAGTTCGGCATCAATTTCAAGGTGACTGGATTTCCGGACCGGCGCGGATTCGCCTATGTGGCCCTGTTTCACTCAGCCGAAGGCTATGCTTCGTTTTTCCGGGACGAAAGGCGCAGGTTCCCCAGGCTGTTCTCTCCGACTGTCGGATTTCCCGAGATCATGGATGAAGCCATCGCGATTCGGAAATATGAGATCAGCGAAGACCTGACCATCAGCGATGCATTTTCCGGGCTTCCTCAGGGCTACTATGCTGTCAGCACCTGGCATGATCAGAACCGCAATAACAGGTTTGAGATCGATCCCATGGGCATTCCCGATGAACCCTGGGGGGTCTCATTAAACAGCGACCATCTTGTCCGCCTTCCCAGTTTCAATGAAGCCAGGTTCAGGCTTGAGTGCGGGACTGCCGAGATTGTTATATACATAAGGCACTAACCGGTTGTGTTCGCAGTGTGATATAATACATCTGTTTTGCAATACCATTGTGGAGCATCAATGATTTCAATTGTTGCGGCTTTGTTTTTTTTTCTGATCCCTGATGGGATTTGTCTGGCGTCTGAAGTCAATTATCGTGGCGGACCATGCCACACGGGCGTTTACGGTCAGGTGGACGAGGAGCCCGATAACCTTGAGTACAAGAAATACTTTACCTATCACCTGCGTAACCGCAAATCCCTTCCTGTTTCGTCCTCGCCGGTTCCCTGGGACGGCAAGCTGTATTTCGGTTACCGCGATGCAATCATGGCATTCGATCCTGTGCGTGGAAGCTTCCGCGAGTACAGGGTGGAGGGCGCAGGCTCTTTTACAGCGACTCCCCTCATTGTTGATGGCCGTATTTATATCGGGTCCGGTCGACCGATGCGTGTTTACGCCTTTCAGGTCAAAGATGCCAGACTGATCAAGCTCTGGCAGAAGGATGTTTCTGGTCCGGTTGACGCTCCGGCCGTTTTATCAGGCGAAAGGGTTTTGTTCAACACCACTGGCGGGGAACTTTTTGGTTTTACCACTGAAGGTGATCAGGTCTTCAGGATCAAACACACGCGCTTTCCTGTTAAATATAAAGACTGCGCTAATTACACAGCTCCGGTTGTTGCTGATGGAAATGTTTATGTCAATACCGGATATTCGATCAAAGCCTTCCGTGTTCATGACGGAAGTGAGCTTTTCAACATCAAGCTGATCGATGGAACTGGTTCGCGTGAGGTTTATTCCAGCCCGTGTCTGTCTGGGAACTTCCTGTTTGTTGTTATCGGCAGGACCTTGTGCCGTATCGATCTGCGCACCAGGGGAGTGATGGAGTTCCTCAGTGAATCAGATGGCCGGGGCTCTCCGGCCTGCGATGGGGAGCGGGTGTTCTTTTCCATGGACAGACTGCATTACTGCGTTGATGTCAATACCATGGAGCTGCTTTGGGTTTTTCGTGAGGGATACAGCAATTCCCGCACAACACCTCTGGTGCTTTCCAAGTGCGTTCTGTTTACTGACATTCATGAGTGCATATATCTGCTGGACAAAGAAAGTGGTGACCTGCTGGGATATGAGCCGAAACGGCGCATGGCTGAAAGCGGCCGGCACCCAGCTTCTCCGATATACTGGCAGAACCGGATTTTCTGGTTGACCTGGTCCGAGTATTCGCTGAGGATTTACTTTAAGGGTGAGGGTGATAAAACATGGCGATTCTGGAAAAATTCGGAGGACGGCCATGAATACGGAAGGATATTCTGATTAATGGGTCAGACGATTGGAATCTTATCCGATGCCCGCGGGGATGTTAAATCCCTGAGACTGGTGCTGGATACTTTGCGCCAGAGAGGGGCTGAGAAGGTCTACTCACTTGGAAACTGTATCGATTTCGATATTGCCAGGCAGTCTCCGGCTGCGGCGATTGAGGCGGTGGAACTCATCTTTGAATATGGAGTACGCTGCCTCCAGGCTGACCAGGAACTCATGTTTAAGCAGCCTTTAGACGGCACATGCAGTGATTCAGAGATTCTCAAGCGCGTTACCGGAAGACTTCTTAATCTGCCGGAGAAACAGGATATCCAGCATGGTTACATAAGGCATGATCTTATTGCTTCATACAAGAACCGGCACCTGACAGTTGAAGATTTCGCCAGAAAAGGACGGATCGGATTGCTGGGACCGAGTGTTGAGAAGCTGGCCGGCTTGGCTTTTACCAGGGTGACGGACTGGTTTATCGCTGTAGGTGGCGGCAGCAGGCCGTCTCTTTGCACTGTCGGCGAAAAGCTCGAGGAATTCGATCAGAGCGTGAAACAGGAGCTCATGCCCG
>JAQTRI010000011.1 GCA_028711905.1 Candidatus Wallbacteria bacterium
GCATCAAGAACGAAACCAGGATTGATGCCTGTGCCTAAGACAACCACTCCGTTCTTAACGGCAGCCTTGTGGATCTTATCCGAGAGCTTGGGCTCATTGGCCCACGGATAAGCCATTTCTTCAGCGATTGTGATGACATTGATCCCCTGCTCGATCACAGGAATGATTTCCTCGTAACTCTCCTTGACTGTAGAACAGGTGGCCATGATCACCACATCAGGCTTGTGCTTCTTGATCTCCTTCATGGGATCACTGCCCACGATGATACCAGTGGCCTTCTTCAGCTCCAGGGTTTTAGCCAGGTCCTGGCCCTGACCCTCCGGTCTCTTTTCATATGCCGCCACCAGTTTGATGGATTCTTTCTGCAGCATCAGTCGAGCCATGCCTGACCCCATGGCCCCGAGTCCCCACTGCATGACCCTGACCGGCTTGACCGCTTTTCCCTTGGCAAGAGAGATCTGACCCATGAATAACCCCCATTTAATAATTTATTCGATCATACCCAACATGCCCCGGGATGTCAACAGTATAGCCCGCGTTACCCTCAGTACATCCCCTGGTTAAGACGCGCTGAAGCGCGTCTCTACACAGGGATTGATCAATCGGTTTTGCAGCAATGGTGGCATATTGTCGGCAGATGTCATACAATGATGCCATGAGCAGTACCGACCTGTTTTTCCTGCGCCGCTGTCTTACTCTGGCCTGCCGCGAAGAGGGATCAGTCAGCCCCAATCCATTAGTTGGCTGCGTGATTGTGAAAAACGGAACAATCATCTCAGAGGGCCGGCACAAGGGCCCAGGCCTGGCACACGCCGAGGCTGACGCCATATCCCGTGCGTCTGTGGCCAGACTGAAAGGCGCAACCCTGTATGTCAATCTGGAGCCCTGCAGCCATACAGACAAAAGAACCCCTCCCTGTGCGCAGGCTATCGCTAAGGCCGGTATCACAAGGGTGGTCTACCCTTTCCAGGACCCCAATCCAAAGACTAAGGGACTGAGCGACAAAATCTTTCGTGATGCGGGAATTGATTTCTCGCGGGGCCTGCTTGTCCGGGAGAGCGCGGTTGTAAATCGCGTGTATCTTACCAATATAACAAGTAAAAGGTCTTTCGTCAGTCTGAAGCTCGGCACAACCATGGACGGCAGAATTGCCGACAAGAGCGGATGCAGTCGCTGGATCACCGGAAATGACTCGCAGCGCTTTGTGCACAGCCTGCGCTTCAAATCCGATGCTGTGCTGATCGGATCAGGCACTGCTGCTTCCGATAACCCTCAATTAACCATCAGATACGGCAGAAAACGCAAGCCTGTAACTCGGATTGTTCTGTCGCGCGAAGGTCGGATCTCTCAGTCTTCAGCTCTCGCGCAATCCGCGAAAGATCATCCTCTGATAGTTATCGGCGACCGCGTGCCTGAAAAAAAAGCCGCCATTCTCTCCCGTCTTGGCATCAAACTGATCACCTGCGATCCCCGCGACTGGGAGACACTGCTGGCAATTCTTTTCACTCAGCATCAAATCGGCAGAGTGCTTACAGAGGGTGGAGGCGAAGTTGCAGGCAGTTTAGTCAGAAGCGGCCTGGCAGACGAAATCATACTGATCGTGGCCCCAAAATTACTGGGAGATGCTGCTGTTCCTTCGTTCAGGGGACTTGACTTTCCACTGAGCGAAGCCCCTGAATTCGTGCTTTTCCGGAAGCGAAAGCTCGGGTCTGACTTCGCACTGCACTATCTCAGCAGGAGGACCGCGTGTTTACCGGACTTGTTGAAACCATAGGCACTGTTCGGAGAATTTCCCGGGAAAGATGCCTGGTACTGGTCATTGACTGCCTGTTCGCCCCGGAATGCACTATTGGAGACAGTGTGGCTGTTGACGGAGTCTGCCTGACTGTCACCAGGGCTTTAAAAAATACTCTGGAATTCGCCGTCATGCCCCTGACAGCTTCCGGCACAACGCTCAAGTATCTGCGGGCAGGCAGGACAGTCAATTTTGAACGCGCTCTGAAAGCAGGAGCGCGCATCGGAGGTCACATAGTTACCGGCCATGTGGACTGCATCGGCAAAGTGACTAAGATAACGCCCGGGACCGGGTCTTCCCTGCTCAATGTATCCTTTCCAGAAAGCTTTTCCGGCCTGGTAACAGACAAAGGCTCGATCGCCCTGTCCGGGGTGTCCCTGACTGTGCAGAGCAGGTCGGCTAAGTCCTGTGTTGTGGGGCTGATACCTGCAACCCTTTCCGCCACCACGCTCGGTTTGATTAAAAGCGGAGACCTTGTCAATGTAGAGTTTGACACTGCCAACAAGCATGCGGTAGAATCAATTCCGTCTTCCCTGAACATGAAAAAGCTCAAGGAGTGGGGTTTTTGACCACCAGATCCGTCCCCTTTACATGCACAGTGCCTGAAGCGATCGAGGAAATCCGCGCAGGCAGGCTTTTGATCATTGTTGATGACGAGGACCGCGAAAACGAGGGTGATCTGATGTGCGCGGCTGAGTTGGTCACGGATCAGATGGTCAATTTCATGGCCCTGCACGGCAGAGGATTGATCTGTGCCCCCCTGGCAGCCGCCCGTTTGAGCGAACTCGACCTCCCGCCCATGGTCAGTTCCAATACTGCGCCGCTCGGCACTGCTTTCACAGTATCAGTTGAAGCTAAGCAAGGTGTCACCACAGGCATCTCGGCCCGGGACCGGGCTGTCACTATAAGAAAACTGGCTGATCCTTCCTGTTCTGCCTGTGATTTTGTCAGACCGGGTCATGTGTTCCCGCTGCAGGCAAAAGACCAGGGAGTGCTGGTCAGGGCCGGACAAACCGAGGCTTCTGTTGATCTGTGCCGCATGGCAGGGCTCAGACCCGCTGCTGTTATCTGCGAGATCATGAAAAAAGACGGTTCCATGGCACGCATGCCGGACCTCTTGCGTTTCAGCCGCAGGCACAAGCTGAAAATTGTCACAGTCGAAGAGATCATCCGTTACCGGCTTTCATGCGAAAGCTTAGTCAAGCGCGTTGACGAAACCATTTTGCCGACCAGTTTCGGCTCCTTCCGCCTGATCGCCTATCAGGTCATCTTTCGCGATGAGCACCACCTCGCTTTAGTATGCGGCAAGTGGAATCCGGACGACCCGGTACTGGTGCGGGTGCATTCTGAATGCCTGACAGGGGACACCCTGCATTCCCTCAGGTGCGACTGCGGTACGCAGTTGCAGTATGCCATGGAAAAGATCGGCTCATCCGGCACTGGAGTTATCGTTTATCTGCGTCAGGAAGGCCGCGGTATCGGGCTTCTGAATAAGATCCGCGCATACTGTCTGCAGGACCAGGGTCTGGACACAGTGGAAGCCAATGAAAAGCTGGGATTCAAACCTGACGGGAGGGATTATGGAATCGGGGCCCAGATTCTCAGGGATCTCGGTGTTTCCCGCATCCGGCTTCTGACCAACAATCCCCGTAAAATAGTCGGTCTGCGCGGCTATGGCCTCGAAATCACCGAAACTCTCCCGATCATTACAGGTTTCAACGCACACAACAAAAAATATCTCGCCACCAAAAAACTGAAGCTGGGTCATCTCTTGTAAGTCCGGCGAAGGGAGTCATAATGAAAGTCATTGAGGGCAAACTGTCAGGGAAAGGCTTGAATTTTGCGCTTGTTGTTTCGCGCTTCAACAGCCTGATCGGCGATCAGCTCCTGGCAGGATGCATTGACGGTCTTTCCAGGCATGGGGTTGATGATAAATCGATCCATATCTGCCGCGTACCAGGCGCATTTGAACTGCCTCTGGTATGCAGAAAGCTGGCGTCTTCAGACAGGTTCGATGCTGTCATCGCCTTAGGTGCCATTATCCGCGGCGACACGCCACACTTTGATTTTATCGCAGCTGAAGCCAGTAAGGGCTTAGCCCAAGCTTCCATGGAAACCGGGATTCCGGTTATTTTCGGCGTACTGACAACGGACACACTGGAACAGGCGCTTGAGCGGGCCGGTGTCAAATCCGGCAACAAAGGATTCGATGCCGCCTGCTCAGCCATTGAAATCGCGGATCTCTTACGCCAGATCGGGAAATAGATTATTCATGGTCGACCCGATGATTATCAGCGTAAACAAACCTGAAGGCCGGGTGGACCTTTTTTTAGCCAGACAGTTCCCGGATTTTTCCCGCAACATGATCCAGCAGATGATTCGTGATGGGTTCGTGCTCATCAATACCGGCAAAACTAAAAGCCAATATCGGCTCAGGCCTGGCGATGAGATCTCGCTCACTATCCCTCCAAGAAAAATCACACATCTAAGTCCTGAGGACATACCGCTCAACATAGTTTACGAGGACAGCGATGTCATAGTCATCGACAAGCAGAGAGGGATGGTCGTGCACCCGGCCTGTTCTCACGAATCCGGAACACTGGTCAACGCTTTGATTCATCATTTCCGCAGGCTGGCTGAAGGATCGGACCCGCTCAGGCCCGGCATTATTCACCGCCTTGACAAGGGCACATCCGGATTGATGCTGGTGTGCAAGTCAGACCGCATGATGACCGCGCTTTCGCGCCAGTTTCATGAAAGATCCATTGAAAAACAATACCTGGCAATCGTGGCAGGGCATCCGGCCACACCTTGCGGACGCATAGAAATGCCCCTGTCACGCGACAGCGTGCAGCGAAAAAAAATGATGGTTTCCCCTGAAGGGAAAACGGCGATCACGGTTTACAGGTTACGGACGACCTTCACGAACTACTCGCTTCTCTCAATTGATCTCCTTACAGGAAGAACCCATCAGATCCGCGTTCACCTTTCCTATTTGAAGCTTCCGATCGTCAATGATACCCTTTACGGATACCGGGGAGAGCAGTTTGACATCAACGGCCCGGCCCTCCACGCGGAACGGATCGCCTTTCAGCACCCGTTTCTTTCGCGGCACATGGAGTTTCAGGCTCCCCTGCCTGAAGACATGAAGAATATTCTGGCTGCTCTGAAAGGGAGCGTGTGAACGGAAGATTCAGGATGATTACTCGCTCCCTGCAGCTTGGGTCAAGTTTCTACCCGGTGGTTTTTCTGACTGTGCTTGTGCTTTTCTTTGCAGTCGGTGCTGCGCGTCAGTTCTTTTCAATCAGGAAGAAGGTAATTATCGTGTCCTGCAATTCTGTCAAGGAAATGGTTTCCGCAGCCCATTCAGCCTATAAATCCCTGCACCCGGAACAATCTTTCTTCCCGGGCCAGATCATCAATATGGAAGAGCTTTACAGTGAGGGTCTGCTCAAGGAGTACCACAACTGCCCCAATGGTGGGGCTTACATGATCAACCGTTTCGGCAATGTTTTCTGCACTTTTCATGAATACAAAGAACAAGAATAACCGTGGAGGTACCATGTCCAGAAACCGCAGAACCAGATTCCTGATTAAGAAAGGCCTGCAGTTCCGCTATATGGCGGTGATCCTGATGACCATGCTTTTTCTGAGCCTGATATCTGGGTGGACCATATATTCCACCATCTGGGAGCATTTAACCATGGCAGACATGAAAGTGTCCGCCAATCTGCATACCACCTTTAACAAGATCAACAGTGACCTGATGGTCAGAGTGCCGGCTTTCGCCATTCTTCTCTCATTCGCTTCGCTCTTCATTTCTCATCGCATCGCCGGTCCGATTTACCGCTTCGAGCAGAGTGCCAAGACCATATCCAGCGGCGATCTGACCATGCGTGTCAAACTGCGCAAGGGTGATGAACTTCAATCACTTGCCGACTGTTTCAATCAAATGGCCGAAAATCTGGAGACCCTTGTTGGAACTGACCGCAATGCTATTTCGCAGATCATCCAGGTGATCAAAATCATTCCTGTAGAGCTTAGAAGCCCGGACATCCCGGAAAGCCGCAAGAGCGAAATCGTTGCCGAACTTATCAAAGTGGTGGAAAACCTCAAGTCCATTACCTGCTCTTTCAGAATCAAGGGGCAGGAGAATGACGACGAACCGGATGTTTGCGACATGCAGCCCAGGGATGTGTAGAGACACGCCATAGCGCGTCTCATCCGTTGCGACACACCCTGGTATTTCGGTGCAATCGCACCGTTGTTTCGGTGCAATCCCACCGTTGCGCCAACCATGATCCCCGCGTAGAGACATGCCATGGCATGTCTCTACTTTACCTATCACCCATTACCCATCACCCATCACCCATTACCGTTTACTCATTACCGCTCTCCAGACTATCAGCATGCGGAACAGATTGCGCAACGCCACATTCGTATCTGCGTTGTCCCCGGACTTCAGCTCTGAAAGCGACAGGTCCTCATGCACTGTGCATTCAACACCAGAGCCTGAAAAAAGGAAGCCCTGGCCGCTTGCCTTCAGCAGGTGCCTCTGCCCCTGGAATTCGGCTTCCACAAAGGCATTACTCCCTTGCCCGGAGCAAAAATAACGGTCTCCGTCCTCATGGTTGAATGATTCCGCGCTCAGGCAGAGCCTGGGCTTGATTTTATAAGGCTCCCCTGAGGTCGGGCAAAAGGTGGCGCAGTTACCGCACTCATTGCAGAAATCAACGATATTCAGCACCTGGAAGCGCTGAGAAATCCCCAGTTTCCCGCAACCTGGCCAGTCTACCCCAAACGGCTCGATCTCAGCGACAAAATAAGCCCTGTTCGGGCAGACAGTTACGCACAGACCGCAGAATTCATCGCAGCTCAGGCAGCGCTCGGCTTCGACCGCAGCCGCGTCTTCAGTCAAAGTCAGCTCATACTCTTCCATGTCGCGTCGCTCTGACACAGGCCGCTCATTCAGGGCCTGCGGGAAAACCCGCCTGGACCTTATCGACAAATGCTCATTTAAAGTATGGGTAACTTGAACAGGCCGAGAGCTAAGCTCGCGCTTGAGAATGGACATAGCCGCCCGCTTGCCGTCACCCATAGCTTTGATCAGAGTGGCAGCACCACGCACTGCATCTCCTCCTGCAAAAATCTTCGAATTACCGGTTGCACCAGTCTTTTCATCAGCCACAATCCGGCCGTCATTTTTGACCTGAACCCCGCTTCCCTTCAGAAATCCCAGCTCAGACTGCTGTCCGACCGCGACGATCAGCGTATCAGGCCTGATCCTGAATTCCGAGCCTTTGACAGGAACCGGTTTTCTTCTGCCGTCCGCTCCCGGGTTACCAAGCTCCATTTTCACGCACTCCAGTTCATGCGTATTTCCGTCAACAAACACAGGAGCAGTCAGCTCCATCAGCACCACACCTTCTTTGAGCAGGGCCGCTATCTCTTCTCTGTCGGCAGGCATCTCTTTTCTGGACCGCCGGTAAACGAGCAGAACCTTTTCGCATCCCGAGGTTCGAAAGGCTGTGCGTGCCACATCAACTGCCGAATTGCCGCCGCCGATCACAGCCACAGTCTTTCCCAATAAAGGGGTTTCCCCCTTGCGTACACTGTCCAGAAAATCCAGCGCGTCCATCACCCACGGAGCATCTTCACCCGGAATGTCCAGCCTGCGTCCAGCCACAGCTCCTGCTGCCACATAAACAGCATCGTTTTCAGAGACAAGCGTGGCCAGAAACGCGTCATCGACCTCTGAACCAAACTGGAAAGACACACCCAGATCGCTCAATCTGGCGATGTCTTCGTTGATTTTGGACTGATCCAGCCTGAATGGGGGAATAGCGTGCTGTGCCATGCCGCCGGCCCGGGCGTGGCGTTCATAAACAGAAACGGCACAGCCGGAACGGGCCAGGAAATACGCGCAGGATAAACCGGATGGTCCTGCGCCGACAACAGCGACAGACAGCCCGGTTTTCTGCACAGAAACAGGAGAAACCCTGCCGTGATCAGTGGCAAACCGCTTGATCTCTCTGATGAAAAGGGGCCTGTCGTACCTGCCGCGCACGCATCTGGTCCGGCACTGGTGATCGCACACCCGACCGGCTATTCCAGGCAGCGGGTTGTCATCCAGTATGGCTGCCATCGCCTCTTCAACACGGCCCTGGGCTACCGCTTTCATGTATTCAGGGACCCTCTGGTTGACCGGGCACTCGAAAGTACATGGAGCATGCGCGCAATCAAATTCGGAAAGCTCGCGCGTGCTTTTCAAGCGTATGTCATCCATGTAGTCCTTGCGATAACGGGTTTCTTCAAGCACTTTTCCGGCATAATCGGCGGTGTTGACCATGCCGCAGGCTGAGACCAGTTCACGACTTGAGGATTCGAGTATTCCAGGTTCCAGTTCAGTGAAGAATCCCTCCAGTACAGAAGACAGAGGATCTGACTTGAGCTTTTCCGGGAGATCCCGGAGGATTTCTCCCAGCACCTCGTTTTCCAGCACAGTTTCAGGCATATTGCCTGCCACCCTGCCAACTCCTCCCTTTTTGCTCAGACATGAGGCGCACACCAGTCCGTCTAAGTCAACTGCGCCAGACCGGTTCATGAAGGCTTTCAGTTCGTCCAGATACTGGCTCATGCGGCCATACCCGCCCGGCTTGAGAAGATCCGAGCACACAGTCACAGGCCTGATGCCGCAGGCAAGAACTTCCCCCAGATTGAAGGCATCGGCCCCGGCCGAAAAAGACACAGCCACCGCTCCCTTCAGGTCAGAGGCGAGCCTTGCCGCCAGCTGCATGTCCAGTACATGCAGAGGTCTTCCCGACATATACATCATTTTTTCTTTCTGCGGGAATACAGTCCTGTTGTTGACCGATTCCAGCGTATTGGTAAGCTTGACGCTGAATTCACGACCTGTACCGTCAGAGGCTTTGCGCAGAGTATCAATGATCGAAAGCGCGTCCTCATACTTCGGGTCATGACCAAAGGCCTCGTCAGGCACAATTGTGCCGAATCCGAGTCGGTCATTGAGAATCTCCCGCAGTTTCAAGGCACCCAGCAGGGTTGGATTAAATTTGATGACAGTGTGGCAGCCCAGTTCGCGGATCAGGTATGAAGCGATCTGCGCGATCTCGTCCGGCGGACAGCCATGCATGGTTGAAAGAGTGATGTTGTCGGACAGCTTGGATCCTGCTTCCAGACCGCGGACCGAAGGCTCCATATCCCCGGCGGTTCCCAGGTATTTCTTGAGAGTTTCCCCGGCATTGCTCATTGAAGCGAGGAATGCCTGTACAGAGGGGCTTTTGATGCCTTCCAGATTGTAGCCGACACTCATGTTGAAGATAAAACCCGGCTCCGCTCCGGTCTCAGGATGACCGAGTACTTTTTTCAGCACATGCAGAAGCACCCAGGCCTTGAGGTATTCGTCAAAGGATTGAGTCAGGCGCAATTCCTGCGACCACTCGCAGTTGTATCCCTCGTCCTCCATGTCGATGCAGGGCTTGGTGACATCAAGCTGATCCAGCACCTGCACAGTTTTGAGTTCAATGTACCGTCCGCCGCAAAGCCAGGCAGACACAATGTTCTGAGCCATCTGGGTGTGGGGTCCGGCCGCCACTCCGACAGGGGTTTCCAGCAGTTGTCCGAACTTGCGGCAGTGGAAACGCTTGTCTCCAGGCCGGAAGAACACATCCTCAGGTATGCTGAAAATGCTTTTCCTGTGTCTGTACTCAGTAAGAATGCGGTCCAGCAGTTGCTCGAAAGGCAGTGGGTGAAAGTGTCCGCTCATGCGTGACTCCTTATGGTTGGCTGTTAGTGTCTGTTATATTTTATCATGCCGTTTATCTGATGGCGAAATTCTGTTATATTTTCCATGAAAAGATCTCAGGTCACGAGGTGCTCATGGAACACTCTTTTCTGTCTCTTCTCCCGGCTCTAACCGCTATTGTCCTGGCCATCACCACCCGCAAGGTCCTTCCCTCGCTTTTCTTCGGAGTCTGGCTCGGGGCCGCACAGATCTGCGACTGGAACCCGTTCCTCGGATTTCTCAAGCTGTTCGAAGGCTATATCGTGCCGTCCCTGGGTTCAAAATGGAACGCCACAGTCATCCTTTACGGCGCTGCTTTCGGCGGGTTGATCGCACTTGTCCAGAAAACCGGAGGGGCCTTAGCTCTGGGTGAATTCTTCGCGCGCAAGGCCAGAACCTCGCGCATGGCTCAGTTCTACACCTCGCTCTTTGGCGTGGCCATCTTTTTTGACGATTATTTCAATTGCCTGACCATCGGGGCTGTCATGCGCCCGATCTGTGACAGGCTTAAAGTGGCTCGCGAAAAACTGGCCTTTATTCTCGATTCCACAGCCGCTCCAGTCTGCCTTTTAGTGCCTGTTTCAACATGGGTAGTGTATGTCATGGGACTGATCGGCAAAGAACTGGAAGCAGGAGTCGCAGCAGGCGAATCCCCGTATCTTTTGTATCTGAAGACCATACCTTTGAACTTCTATTCATGGGCCGCATTGCTCGGTACACTGGCAATAGTGCTGACTGGTGTATCCTTTGGCCCGATGCGCAAAGCTGAAGAACGCGTGGAAAAAACCGGAAAACTGCTGCGCGATGGCGCACTTCCCCCGGTTTCCGCCGACCTGACAGGACTCAAGCCCGTTGAAGGCGTAACACCTCGTATCTCCGATGTGGTGCTGCCTATCGGCGTCATGCTCGCTGTTCTTCCATTCATGTTCCTCTACACAGGCGGATATTTCAAGGGCGGAGTGGGATTTGTCAAGGCCATCGGCGATTCCAAAGGCGCGCTTTCAATCCTGATCTCAGCAGTGGTCGGTGGCGCATCTGCCATGATCCTGGGATGCGCTCGGCGCAGCTTCACTCTCAACCAAGCCATGGATTTTTACATTGAAGGCATGAAGGGCATGTTCGTCACATACATGATACTGATCCTGGCCTGGGCTATCGGGTCAGTAACAAAAGACCTGGGCACTGCGAAATATGTCAGCTCTCTCGTGGTTAAAACCATGACCCCTTCAATGGTTCCGCTTGTGATCTTCCTGTTCGGGGCCGCAATCTCTTTCACCACAGGCACCTCATACGGCACTTTCGCCATACTCACACCCATTGCCATACCTGTAGCCATTTCCATGGGCCTGCCTGTGGAACACTGTATGGCAGCGGTTCTCAGCGGCGGAATTTTCGGTGACCACTGCTCACCGGTTTCAGATACCACGATTCTGTCGTCCACAGGCGCGGCCTGCGACCACATGGACCATGTGGTGACCCAGATGCCTTATGCACTTCTTTTCGCCTCAGCAGCCATCATCGGGTTTGCTGTGCTGGGATTTTCAAACAGCTGCGCCGCGGGCTTAGTCGCCACAGGCGCGTTTATGGCTGCAGCCCTGGCAATGGTAATGAAATGGAAATAATCCCTTGAGAGCCATATCGAAGATCCCCGGGTGCGGGCGGCCACAAAGGGCCGCCCCTACAAAGTCAATCGCGTGGAGGATGCAAATGAAATCGTTCGCTGTTCTTCTGCTGTCATGCATGATTGTTTTTCCCGCTAAGACCTCTGATTTTTCCATGAACTCAGGTCAGGTGATCCTGGTGATTGCGGACAATTGGGAAAAGTCCTGTGCCTTCATGCACCTGCTTGACCGTGATTCGGCAGGCTGGAAGACTTGGCGCACAGACATTCCAGTCAATATCGGCAGAAACGGACTGGGCTGGGGACTGGGCCTGCATCCTGCCGGTCTTTCCGGTCCGGTCAAGCGCGAGGGCGACGGCAAGGCTCCAGCCGGTGTTTTTACGCTCGGACACGCTATGGGATACTCGGCTTTCCTGCCATTTGATTCCAGGATCGGCTATGTTCAGCTCACGAAAAATCTGCACGGTGTCGATGATTCAGATTCAGATTACTACAACCGCATTGTGGACATTACAACCATTGATGGTGGCTGGCGGAAATACTGGACATCGCACGAAACCATGCGCCGCGATGACAATCTTTACAAATGGCTGGTAGTGGTCAATCACAACCGGCAGTGTATTCCCATGGGCGGAAGCATGATCTTCATGCATATCTGGCGCGGACATGGACTCGGCACAGCCGGATGCACAGCCATGACGGAATTCGATATTTTGGACCTCATCCGCTGGCTGGATCCGGAAAAGAAACCTGTGCTGGTGCAACTACCGCTGGAAGCGTATAAAGAGTATTGCGAAAAATGGGACCTGCCGGAAGTGTCCCTGTAGGAATGGTCTTACTTTTGAATTTTCAATGTTGAATTTTGAATTCTTGTTCCTGCCAATTCAACATTCAACATTTAACATTCAACATTCCCACGCCGTTTACCATTGTCCCTCTTCGCATTTTATTCACCCTGCGTTTTGATGCACATTGATACAGGACTTTTTTCCCATTACGCCTATTATTGAATCAATCAAGATGTGGAGTATGAAATGAAAAAAGTCCTGGTGGCACTGGTTTTATTCGTGGCCTTCTCTCGGATCGCAGCGTTCGAGTCCAATCCTGACATCACTTACCTGCAGCGCCTGATTCCAGCCTTGGACAAACAGGGCGTCAGTGTATCATCAGGCTTTGTCTGGTACTTGACAGAGCGACTGGCGGAAGACAGCCGGGCCTGGAATCAGGAGCAGAACAGGTTCGTGGAAAACGGCATTTCCATGATTGTTAATCGCTGCCGTGAGATCATGGATGAATTCAAGACCGTGGGATCTGTGATGGAAAGAATCGATGAAACAATCAACGATTTCATCGATACAGCCAATGAGGTGATCGCCCCCAGTCGCCGCTCTTTTGCCGACACCCTTGCGGAGGCTGCGTCCAATGCCTCGTCCAACTGCGAAAAAAGAACAGTCAACGGCGAGGATGTAATGTTCGTATATGGCATGCGCACCTGGTATTCCGGCACAGCCTATACTTACATGGGCATGAATTTTCCGGGCTGGAACTCATGCGCTTATGTGGTTTCAGCCATTTTCAAAGGCGCGGGCAAATCGATCGGCTCGATCGGCAGCGTGTCGACACTTGCGTCTAAGCTGGCAGGCATGGGTTACAAGACCATTTCCAGTTACAGCGAGGTTGTCAAAGGCGATGTCATCTGGTGGCAGGGGGATGATTCCAGGCACATCGGCGTATACACAGGCTGGGGCAGGGCAGTGTCCAACAACAGCCTGACAGGAAAACCGGGAAGCCATTCTGCAAAATCTTCTCAGGGCGGAAGCCCGTTTTATAAGGCATATCGCCGGCAATAACCGCATCCCTGTCCAGAGCTGTGAAAAGGGACCGAACGCTCGATCCTTTTTTTGTTCAGGGGCAGGAGTTTCTTTGACAACAATGCATTCCAGGCAGTAACCTGAACTGAGTAAAACCCAAGGACCGCCAGTGACAACAGTTTTCGTAGTCGAGGACAATGAACCGGTCCGCAAATGCCTGTGCCGCATCCTGACCGAAGGCGGCCTGACCGTGTCGGGCAGTGCCGGCAGCGGAACCGAGTTCCTGGAAAATTTCCCGCATTTTTCCGCTGATGTCGTGCTGATGGATTATTTTCTCCCTGTCCACAACGCCGGCGAGGTACTCAAACGCTTCGGCCTGTGCGCCAGTGTCCCTGTGCTGGTGATCACCGGATATCCCTCGGTAGAGATCTGCCGTGAGGTGTTCGCCTGCGGAGCTCAGGGTTTCATCTCCAAGCTCAAGGCCATGGAAGAGCTGCCTGCTGCAGTGCGGCTGGTGAAGAGCGGAGGCAGATATGTCACAGCCGAAGTAGCGGACTGGTTCAACGATGAAGACCGCCGGTTGCCGGACAGGAAGAAGCGCGCACGGCTGTCCGACCGGGAAACCCAGGTGCTGTCTTTGATGGTGGCCGGATTGACCGCGCCGCAGATCGCCGAAAAACTTGGCGTCAAAGAGACTACGGTCTATTCTTATAAGGAACGCATTTACAGAAAAACCGGCTGCCGGAATCTGGCCGAGCTTTTGAAAAACATCAGCTGTACCAAGTGATCGGCCCTGTTTTGTGGCGGATTCCACCACAATTTGTGGCGGATTCCGTGCCAGACAAACCCTGAATTCGATTCTATAATTCTCGTGACTGCACCATCCGGGCTGCATGCCTGAATGCAGCGCTAAAGAGCGGCCCAGGTTCTGCGGATCAAATTCAGGAGGTTTCGCTATGCCACGCATTCCCAGGGATCAGGAAGAATTCAGGGCGTTCATCAAGGACTTTGCCGAAGCTCTGATTGTCGAAGGCAAGGATGACGCAGTGCTGGTGGATGGCGGGAAAAAGCTGACTGAGCTTTTGTCCGGGTTCGTGAAAAAGGCTCAGGAAGCGCAGGATCATGAGGCCAAGAGGCTTAAGGCCGTTGGCGAAAAGGATGAATTCATTTCCGAAATCACTGAGGTGGCGACAACGATGATCGCGTATCTGGAGTACAAGTGCGGCAAGAGCTCCAGGGATCTGGCAGTCTTCAAGATTCCGCCGCGGAAAAAGATGGGCCGCGCACCGAAAAAACCGGCTTGAAGATCGTAAATTGAGCCGGGAATGGATGAACCGCACCCGGAAATTCATTCCCTGAGGACGAAAATGCATTCTCAAGGCCCGGAAATGCATTACTGAAACCCAAAAATGCATTCTCCGGGTCTGGAAATGCATTCCCGAAGGTCCGTAATGTATTTCCGGAGGCTGGTAATGCATTTTCAGAGGGTGATAATGCATTTTTGATGGAAGACAGGGGATTTCCAGGTCATTCAGTCACCGGTCAGGACCGGATCGTGTGGTATTATGTCAGGGTACATAGAATAAAAAGCAGGTAGTATTTTGATAAGAACCAGGTCATCAGTTCCTGATCGTCATAAATTGAGAATTTCATGCGTTTGCAATCCATTCTTTACCAGGAAAACAGCCTGGTTAAGCATTTTGCCGTTTTGGCATCGTCATTGCTTAACCCTCTGGTGTTGGGGTTTGGATGATTGAATGGAGGACTGATGTCTGACAGGGAATTCATCGCGCATGTGAAGGAGGCTGCGTTGTACGGTACGAACCCGACACTGGCGTTTGCCAAAAGGTTGTTGAAAATCTGCTCTCAGCTGGACTTGTCGCATGGCCTCCGGCGGGGTTTTGTTTTTCAGGAGACCATCAAACATGCTAACCTAAGCACATGAGGCTGCCATAAATGCCAATTTTTACCAGAGACAGTTTTCAACCAACCCACCCGGAGTGCATGGGACCTTTTTATGCGAAGACAACGGAAGCCGGTCAACCAGGACTTTCTGTTTACGAGCATTGCAAAAATACAGGTCATGTAGCAAAACACTTTTACCAGCAATTGCCTTCTTCAGTAAGATCACAACTTCCGGTTGAGTGTATTGCTCTTGCTGCAATACATGATGTGGGAAAGATTTCACCAATTTTTCAAAAGAACATTAAAAAAGAAGACCCTGATTACGATCCGAAAAAGCATCATTCCCGCTACAGCGAATCATCGCTGAGTTCCTGGCTGCGCCAAGAAAATCTATCGAATCTGGAAGACTGGGCTATTGCACTGGGTAATCATCACGGAGGCAAAAGGCTAGGGAATAATGCAACCTTTGACAGTAGCGACGGTCCTGTTTGGCAAAAAGCTCGCCATGAGTTTATTGAAAAGCTTCTTTCTGAATTTGGGCCTCTTCCTTCTGCCCAACCTACACCACGACAAGTGGAACTTGCCAGTGGCTTCATTTGCGTGGCAGACTGGATTGCTTCTGACGAAAGTTTCTTTCCTTCCGAAGGCCTGCCTAAAGGCTCACAGGCTTCTATAATTGCTGCAAAAGCCGTTGAACAATGCGGCTGGATTCCGGTTGAAATAAACAAAGTTCCGCGCTCATTTGAAGAGATATTTCCTTTTCCGGCTAATGAATTTCAGAGCACTTTGGCACTATGCGCGACAAAACCAGGTTTATATATTGTCGAAGCTCCTATGGGCTCAGGAAAAACAGAGGCTGCGCTTTATGCTGCTTATAATCTGCAGCGGTACGGCAAAAACTGCGGGCTATATTTTGGCCTTCCAACAAGACTGACCAGCGAACGCATTCACGAAAGAGTGGAAAACTTTCTGGCGAAATTGAATTGTACATCACAAGCACGGCTTGTACACAGTCAGGCCTGGCTTAAGGAATTTTCACACGGCGGTGGAGAGTTCGGAGCAGGCAGGAAATGGTTTGCTCCAAGGAAACGCGCACTACTTACACCATTCGGTGTAGGCACGCTTGACCAGGCTTTACTCGGTGTCATGAGAGTTAAACACTGGTTCATGCGACTTTTCGGCTTGTGCGGCAAAGTGGTGATCCTTGATGAAGTTCATTCCTATGTCATGTATACCGGTACTCTTCTCGATCATCTGATAAACGCTCTTCTTGAGTGCAACTGCGCAGTAATCGTGCTCACCGCTACACTAACGGGTGCCCGAAAAAACGCTATCTTTGGGACTGTGCCCTGTAATGACCATGATGCATATCCTGTGATTACATACCGCCATACAGGTGAAGAAAAGATAAGCAGCATTCAGTTCGAGATTTCAGTATCAAAGTCAATAACCACATCAGTGATTGATATTTCAAAAGACGAAGCTGCAGAAATGGCTGTTGCAGCTGCTGAAAAAGGAAACTGTGTACTCTGGATCTGCAATACAGTGGCAGCAAGTCAGGAGTGCTACAAAATTGTAAAAGGCAAAAGAAAAGATAGGGGGCCGGAAGTGGGACTGCTGCATTCGCGTTTTCCGGTTTACAAGCGTGGAAAAATAGAAGAGAAATGGATGTCCATGCTTGGAAAGGATACGAAATCCCGCCCAGATGGCTGCATTCTTATCTCAACGCAAGTTGTTGAGCAAAGTGTGGACATTGATGCTGATCTTCTGTTCACCGATCTGGCTCCAACAGATATGCTGCTGCAGCGCATGGGAAGGCTCTGGAGACACGAAAGAAAGAACAGGCCGTGCTGTCAGGCTGAAGTGAAGATGATTGCCGGTAACTACGAATCCGCTTTAGTAGAAGACAGCCTGACTTCAGTGATGGGGAAAAGTGCTTTTGTATATGAACCTTATGTATTGTGGCGTTCATTTCAGGTTTGGAAATCACTTAACAAGGTAGACATTCCCCGTGATATCAGAAAACTTATCGAAGAAACATATGCTGAGAATGCAGATTTGCATGAAAAGATTCAGGCTCTGAAGAAAAAGATGGAGAAAAAGGTGGAAAAGCTCAGACTCATGGCAAATGCCAGCACTGCTGAAGAGCAATTGCTCGGCAGTGACGACGAAAACAAGGCCTGCACACGCTACAGCACGCAACCACAGATAAACGCTCTGCTTATAAAAGCTTTTAACACAGATGGGAAGAAGACTGTTCTGACTCTGTGCGATGGAACACCTGTTACTCTCAGTTATGGTGACAAAAGTATGAAAACCATAAAGGCTCTTTACCGCAACTGCTTAAACCTGGCCAGTTTCAGTTTTCCTGAATTCAAGGGAAATCCGGTCTGGCTCAAAGGATTTATCAATGAAGATACAATTGTCCTTAAGATTCAGGAGGATGGACGGCTGACTGATTTTGATGATTCCCGGGAATACGGCTTGATTTATACGGATGAACTGGGTGTTTTCAAGAATCCGGAAGCAAGAAGAACGCAAGAAGCTTATCGTGAGGAGGAAACAGATTATGAACTTGATTGGTGATCCCTGGATACCAGTGATCGATGAAAGTAACAGGCGTATAGAAGTCGGATTGAAAGAACTGTATGAACGCTCACATGAATTTCGCGACCTTGCCCTTCTTCCTCATCACAGAATCGCTGTCACCAGACTTCTTCTATGCATCACCCAGGCCGCACTCGATGGCCCGAACGATGAACAGGACTGGCTGGAATGCAAAAGCAGGATAGTCAGTGAAAGCCTGAAATATCTTGAAAAATGGAAAGACAGCTTCAACCTTTACGGCGATAAACCATTCCTGCAGATTAAAAGCATCGAAAGAAAAGACAACGCTACTCTCGATAAATTCGACTTCAGTTTAGCATCTGGCAATAATCCCACGCTCTTCGATCATCACGCCATGGAAGAAGGGCGAAATATAACGGATACTTCTTTAGCTGTTAATCTATTGGCTTATCAATGCTTCTCTCCGGGCGGAAGAATTGGAGAAAACACTTGGGGTGGAATTCCCACTGCAGGCAATGGTAGCAGTTTAGACGGTCCGTGTGTGGAAGGTGAAATGCTGTTCACAATCTTAAAAGGATCGGATATGCTTGACACTATACACAATAATTTGATTACCAAAAATCAAATTAGTTCAATGCCAAATGGAACATGGGGTACACCTGTTTGGGAGCGATACCCTTGTGATCCTAATGATAAATTGATTAACGAATTATCCGTTTCATATTTAGGGCGCTTAGTACCACTGTCAAGATTGATTCTTTTACATGAAAAGTCAGCTACTCTTGCTAACGGGATTGAATACAAGAAACTTCCAGAAATCAGAGAACCAATGTCAACTGTTTTCTTTACAAGGGATGAAACCGCAATATACTTAAAGGCCAATCCTGACCGACACATCTGGCGTGACTTGAATTCACTTTTAGCATTAGAACGACGTGACTTTATTGGTGGAGGATCTTTGCAATTCGATCATCTCAATAGTCATAAGGACCGGGTTGCTTGCAGCACCGTTTATGTTTGGACGGGTGGAATTGCAAAGGATAAGGGCAAAATAGAGGACTTTTGTGAATGGAACTTTTCAGTTGACATAGCGATTCTGAATAAGCTTGGCAGATACGGTGAAGGAGTTGAGCATGCACATTTTGGAGAGTCAAAACTCAAAGAAATGATCTCAAGATATGCAAAAAGCATTAGTTCTGAAGCGGCAAGCTATAGACAAAAAGCAGTAAGATTTTACTGGCATGATTTGGATAGCTGCCATGAACAGTTAATTGCACATGTTATCAGCGGTGAACTGAGCAGTTGGCAAGAAATTGTCAAAGACAGGATATTTCGTGCATACACATATGCTTGCCCAAGAGAAACTGCCAGGCAAATACAGGCATTTGCAGTTGGTCAGAGAGAATTTCATAAGAAAAGGAGAAAGTGAATGGAAATTGAAGAAAAAATCGATCATTTCTGTGAGTTCTTAGAGAAGAGTAAAGATGATCGCAAAGTCATGGCTGATCTCAGACGTGGCTTAAGTCCTGGCACTGCTCATTATGCATGGCAGTACCTTGCCAGACCGCCGTACAACTTTTTAAACAATAAACGCGAGCATATTGTATTTCAGACACTTGCAGCTGCGTTCGCGTTGCATCAGAACAATCACACATCCATGAATGTTGGGCATGTCTGCAGAGCTTTGGCGTTCGGCCAAGGAAAGGGCGAGGAAGCGTTGAAGTCCTTTGATGGAAGGTTTAGAAGATTATTAAGTAGTGATATGGTAGATGCAATCTGTGAACGCGTTCCTTCTATTGTAAAAGCTGCGGCACAGAGAAATATCGGCATAGATTTCAGACAGCTTGGAAGGGATCTTTGGTATTGGAGCAACAGTAGCCCGGTTAAAACTCGGTGGGCTTCTGCATATTGGGGAGGAGAAGAATGAGTTTTTTATCCAGAATAACTGTAAATTCACAAGTAGCAGCAAAACTTGGGCTGCACAACAGTTATGAATGGCATCGCAGGCTTTGGAAAGCGTTTCCAGGTAGAGAAGAGGATGAAAGAGATTTTCTTTTTCGAGTGGATGAAAAGAACGGTGAGTTCAGAGTTTATCTTCTTTCTCCAATAAAACCTGCAATTCCGGATTGGGGAGAATGGGAAACCAAAGCCATATCTTCAACTTTTCTTCAGCATAAGGAATATATTTTCAGTCTGCGTGCAAATCCGACTGTAAAAAGAGTTGTTCGTGACTCCAATGGGCTGCGTAAAAAGAATGGAAGGCGAGCAGCAATCACAAGTCCTGAAGAATTGACTGCCTGGATAAAGCAAAAGGCAAGCGAAGCAGGGTGCGAGTTAAATGAATTAGAACTTAATCCGCCGCTGGAGCAGAGATTTTACCGGAAGGGAAGTTCCGGCAAGCATATCAGCATTGATTTTCAAGGGAAATTGAAAGTAAAAGATCAAAAAGCATTTGTAAATGCATATGACAAAGGAATAGGACCGGCCAAAGGTTTTGGATTCGGATTGCTTCTGCTTAAACCTATCTCGAAGTAAAGAAAAGGAGAATAAAAAATGAAACTAATCGAACTACACATTATCCAGTCTTTCCCGGTGACATGCTTGAATCGTGACGATGTTGGTGCACCAAAATCTGCTTATTTTGGAGGAGTGCCGAGAGCAAGAGTAAGCAGCCAGTGCTGGAAGAGAGCAATCAGGGAGCATCTTGTAACAAGTGACAAGAGTGTGCTTTTCAAAGGGAAAAGGACACGTTATATTACAACAATAATTAAAGAAAGCATGGAACAAAAGGGCTTTTCTGATGCAGATTCTTCGAAATATGCTCAAATGATATGCAAACAGATTTTTGGGGAAAAGGAAGTAAGTAAAAATGAAGATACTACAAAAACAATGTTCTATTTTTCTGAAGAAGAGATTAGCCGGTTCATCAATACTGGTTTAGAAGTAGTTTCAAAGGAGATTCCTGAAAAGGAAAAAGAAAAAGAGCTGGGTAAAGCGTGCAAGAAAATTGTTAAAGAAACTGGAATTAAAGACATGGCCGACATCTCACTGTTCGGACGTATGGTAGCAAATGATGTGAATTTGAAAATTGAAGGTGCAGCAATGTTTAGTCACGCAATTTCAACACATAAAGTGGAAAACGACATTGACTTCTTTTCTGCTGTCGATGATCTCAAACCTGGAGACGTAGAAGGCGCAGGACATTTGGGAACACTTGAATTCAACTCAGGCTGCTATTATCGTTACATTGGGCTAAATTTGGACCTACTCAAAACAAATCTTGGCACTGCATATTCTGTTGAGGAAATGATGGAAGTAGTTAAAGAGTTTATAAAAGCTGCTGTTTTAGCTGTTCCAAATGCAAGAAAAAACTCAATGTTCGGGTTTAATCCACCAGCTTATGTAGGGGGGGTAGTCCGTAGCGGTCAGCCGTTATCAATGGCAAATGCATTTGAAAAACCAGTAAAATCGAGGGATGGATATATAGAACCATCGAAAGACACTTTTGCAAAACACTTTCAGGATCTTAAAACCAAGTACAATCTGAATGGAGAGCTGCTTGAGCTCCAAAGTATTGATGGGTTTATAACAAAACTCACAGAAGAAGTGATGAGGTCGTAATGGCGGGTGAGGGTTATCTTCTCCTTTATCTTGATTCACCATTTCAGTCGTGGGGTTACAGCAGTAAATTTGATCGAAGAAGTACTTATGGATTTCCTACAAAGAGTGGAATAATTGGACTTATTTCTGCTGCAATGGGTACCCCTAAGAACAACCGTGAAAAGCTTGAAAAATTATGCAGGCTGAAGATGAATGCTTATGTACTGAAATCAGGAATACTAAGCGTTGATTATCATACGGTTGGCGCTGGATATGATTCCGATCCTGACAAAAAACTGAAAATGGTTCCAAAGGCCAATCAAAACACGCCTGATCCAGTACAGACTTGGAAAGAATATCTAGCAGATGCAAAATATGGCGTTATCCTATATGGGGAATTTGAGTTGCTGTCACAATGCGCTCAAAAACTGAATGATCCCATCTGGGGCATCTGGTTAGGCAGGAAATGCTGCATACCGGCTTCACCGGTTTTTCAGGGGCTTTTTGACTCTGAAACTGAATCTTTGGCCAAGCTGAAGGAACTTTCAGGCAAGGAACCCAGTGCGATGCGTAAACTGGTTG
>JAQTRI010000294.1 GCA_028711905.1 Candidatus Wallbacteria bacterium
TGCGTGAGGATTTGACTTTCAACGAGGCTGTGCGAAATTTTTCGTAATAGTGAATCTGGCAGCCCCTGAACCTTGAGGAGAGGAATCTGCAAAACTCCAGAGCATCGCCTTCAATCACTACATCAATATCTTGAATTGACCGACCCAGCAGAAGGTCCCTGACAATGCCGCCTACCAGGAAAACTCCTACAGGGAATGCATCTGCCAGGCTGCCGATTTTTTCTAAGATAACCCTGCCCTCTTCAGGCAGTAGCGAGAGGATGTTGGAAACACTTTCCGGTTTGGCGGGTGAGGTTTGCAAATATGTTGTGTGATTGGCATAGCGTTCATAAAGTCCTGAATGAATGCTGTTTAAAAGATCTCCACGGCAGACGATTCCAGCTATGTTACCTGAGCTGTCAATGATCGGCAGGCGTGAGATCTGCCGCTGCATCATGGTGCTTTCCAGTTGCTCCAACAAGGCGTCCGGCGGGAAGCTCACCACTTTGCGTGTCATGTAAGCCCTTACAGGAGCGTGAGAGTAACCGTGCAGAATGGCTTTGTCCATGTCGCTTCTGGTAATGACCCCAGCCAGTTTCCCATCATTGTCAAGAACAGGAAGTCCACCGAAACCATAGCGCAGAATAATTTTGTTGGCTTCGCCAACAGATGTATTTACATTGGCGGATATTACCGGTTTCTGCATGATATCAGAAGCTTTCAAGCCTGGTTTGACTTTTTGGTGCAGTACAGTGAGAAGCTTCTCTTTCACTTTGTTGCAGTCAGTAAAATCAAGAGTGGCTGAAGCAGCCTGCGGGTGTCCCCCGCCGCCGAGTTCGGATAAAATGTCTCCCGCAGGAACACGCTCGTTACTGCTTCTGGCAATAAGATAGGATTTTTTCTCCATGGCCAGCAGGCAGAAAACGGATTTCACGCCATCGTTTTTCATCAACCTCTGAACCACAACATCAGCATCTTCGATGTACTGCTTCGTCTTAGTCCAGTAGAAACTCACCATGTTTCCATTGATCTCCCAGATTTCCCTGTGGCTGGACAGGGATGTGTAAACATCTTCCTGGACAGGACTGAAATGGATTTCCAGGAAATCCTGGACTATCCGCAGACTTGCGCCTGCCTTGAGCAGTTCCGCCATAGCTGAGGCGTCACGCCATGTTGTGCTGGAACTTGTGCAGGATCCGGTATCTTCGTGAATTCCTAAGAGAAAAAGAGTGTATTCCAGAGGAGTGCATCTGATGTTCAGATCCCTGATCTGTTCCCAGAGCAGTGTGACATTTGCTCCTGTATCGCCTGTCTGGAAAGTGAATTGCAGATTGCCTGCGCTGTTTTCTATGTCGATAAATTTTCTGGCTCCCGGATGATGGTCTATTACAGTAACTTCCGCTTCAGAGCTGAGCAATTCAGCCACATCTCCGGCTCTGAATGTGTCGACTAACACCAGGCGCTGAAACTTGTCGGTGATTTTCTGTTTGTGCATCCATGGGTAATGTGTGAGGTAAAGATCTATGAATTGACGAATTTTTGAAGGGATGCAGCAGGGCATGAACAGGCAGGCCTCAGGATAAAGCTTGGCTGCCGCGATCATCGAAGCCAGAGCATCAAAATCTATGTGAGGGTGTGAGGCAATGATCTGCTTCACTCCTGAAATTCATCCCTCAAAAGACCCATGACCACCTGATCCACATATACGCCTTCCAGGAAACGATGCTGCCGCATCAGGCCTTCCTGACGGAAGCCGACTTTTTCATAACTCTTGATGGCTCTGGGATTATTGCTGTAAACATTTAAATAAACCCGGTTCAGGTTCAAGTCGCGGAAGGCGAAGGAGCACAATATTCTGACCGCGTCAGAACCGAATCCCCTGTCCCAATAGCTTCTGTCTCCGATCATAATCCCCAGTTCCGCGTGGCGGCTTAGTTCATTGATGCTGTGCAGACCGCAATTGCCGATGTAAACATCGTTTTCTTTGACGACAATACCGAAAGAGTATGTGCCGTCCACCCCGTGTCTGGACATTTTAGACAGCCATTCCATTTCTGCTTCCCGGGAGACAGGCGGGTAAAACAGAAGGTTCCTCGTAACTTCGCGATCATTAATCCAGTAAAAACATTTTTCCAGGTCGCGCTCGGGTTCCAGAGCGCGGAGATAAACCCGTTTGCCGATCAGCATGTCATGCACCTCGAATTTCTGGCAGCCACATGTGATGTATAAAACATCCCTGCTGCGAAGCTATCTTCCTTCCTTGAGCCGTTCGGAAAGCATTTGCGGAAGGCCTGCGTCAATAATCTTGCGCTGGGTGGGCCGGTAATCATATTCCAGTTTGCAGAAATCGACAGAGCTTTCTTCTTTGTCAAAAATGATGAATGATAACCTGGTGTCATTATTGCGGGGTTGTCCGATGCTTCCGGGGTTGATTAGATACCTGTGCCCTTTTTGCAGTTGGAAATGACAGTCGAAATCCATCCAGTGAACCTTGAAAATGTTCTCTGCATCCATTTCATAGATGACAGGGACATGTGTGTGCCCGAAAAAGATCGTGTGCACCCCTTCAGGCATGCCTATGATATTGAGAAGCGCAGTTTCTTCATCCAGAATATATTCATTAGGATCACGGATACTGCCATGGCAGAATAAAATCTCTGAATCCAGCACATGAAAGTCCTGCAGTTGAGAAAGCCAGGAAAGAGAGTCCTTAGTCAGTGTTTCCTTAGTCCAGAGAATGGCTTTGCGGGCATTGCTGTTGAAACGATTGAGCAGATTCTGGTCAAAGAGTGCCAGATCGTGATTACCACCGATTTTAATGCTGAGTCTCCCCTTTTTTTCCCACGCACGGATTTTAGAGAGAACTTCTTCGGGATTGGCGTTGTAACCGACAAAATCTCCCAGACAGGCAATGGAATCGCTTTGTTTTCCGATCACCTGTTCAAAGCGCTCCATGGCTTCGAGATTGGCGTGAAGATCAGAGCAGACAATAAGGCGCATAGTCAATCTAACCAGTTCTCAGTATGATCTGGCGAACAGAACCCTCTTTTCACTGGGCTGTCCGCATATTACGCATGATCCCATTTCTGTCGGCGCGTCACAGGGGATGCAGCGCAGAGTAGCCTTGGTTTCCTGCTTGATAATGTCTTCGCAGGAATGGCCATGGCACCAGTGGGCGGAAACTAATCCTCCCTTATCTTCAAGAACTGCGGCCAGTTCTTCTTTGTTGTTGACTTCGGTGATATTTTCCTTCAAGAATAACCTGGCTCTTTCCAGAAGGCTGTTCTGGATTACAGGCATCAGTTCAACACATTTTCCGGTAAGGTCCGCAAGAGGGATTTTTTCCTTGGTTCCAGTATCCCTGCGGCATAAGACAACCGTTTTTTCCTCCAGATCTTTGGGACCGCACTCCACGCGCAGAGGCACGCCTCTCATTTCCCAGTCATTGAACTTGAACCCAGGGGTTACATTTTCGCGCAGATCCTGTTCTACGCGCAAGCCGGCATTTTTGATGTCAGTTGTCAGTCCGCCGAGCATCCGGATGATCTCTTCTTTCTGACCGTCATTTTTCCAGATCGGAACCATCACGACCTGAATCGGCGCAACCGCAGGGGGCAGGATCAGTCCGCGGTCGTCTCCGTGCACCATAACAAGCGCTCCGATCAGGCGGGTGGAAACACCCCAACTGGTCTGCCAGGCATACTGAGTTTTTCCCTCATTGTCCAGAAAAGTGATTTCAAAGGGCCGGGAAAAGTTCTGTCCTAAGTTGTGGGAAGTGCCGGCCTGCAAACATTTTTTGTCGCGCATCAGCGCTTCGATCGTATATGTGCGGTGAGCACCGGCAAAGCGTTCATGATCGCTTTTGACACCCTTGATGACCGGGATAGCCAGAAAATTCTCAGCGAATGAAGCGTACTCATCGAGCATCTGGAGTGTGCGGGCTTCGGCCTCCTCGTATGTGGCGTGAGCTGTGTGACCCTCCTGCCAGAGAAACTCGCTGGTGCGCAGAAAAAGCCTGGTGCGCATTTCCCAGCGAACGACATTAGCCCACTGATTGATCAGTAGCGGCAGGTCACGGTATGACTTGACCCATTTGGAGAACATGTAATAGATGATGGTTTCTGAAGTCGGACGCACAACAAGTTTTTCCTGGAGTTCTTCTCCGCCGGCGTGAGTGACGACTGCGCACTCAGGGGAGAATCCTTCCAGATGGGACTTTTCCTTATTAATGAAGCTCTCAGGGATGAAAAGAGGAAAATAGGCGTTACGGCACCCTGTTGCTTTGATGCGGCCATCAAGTTCGCGCTGGATAGATTCCCAGATGGAGTACCCGTAAGGGCAGATGACCATGCATCCTTTGACAGGTGAATAATCGGCCAGTTCAGCCTTTTGAACTACATCTGTGTACCAGCGGGAAAAATCCTCAGACTGTCTGGTTATTGTTTTACTCATTATTACCTCTTTCAATAATTCTGTGTCAGGAACTCCATCAGGTTGATTCCAATGGGTTTTTTCTGCAGCCGGACTTTCATTTCCCTGAGGGCAAAACGCGCGCTTTCAGAAGCAGCCGGATCTTCTCCGGCGCTGAGCATCTTCAGCTGATCGACAGCTCCGTTTCTGGTGCGTTCACATATGCGAGCTACAGCCATCAGACAGTTGATTTTCACGCGATTGCTTGGATGGTCAAGCATGTCTTCCAGCAGCTTGATATCTTTTAATTCGCCGAATTCGGCCATGTATTCGGCGGCATTGGCCCTGACCCGGTTGTCCGGGCTCGATTGCAGAGCTTTTCTAACTGTCGAAAGCGCTTCAGGCATACCAGCGCGCTTGAACAGGCTGATGTATGTGGCAAAGATAAACTCATCACTGGTTTTTTTGGCTTCAGCGAGCATTTTTTTGCGCAGTTTCTGGTCCTGGCAGGTGCTGATGCAGTTGAGCAGCTGGATCGCCAGAAAACGGTCCGGCTCACGAAGGGTCCTTTCAAAAAGGTACTGGCTGACTTCTTCACCTTTATACCTGAGTTTTTTGATGATCTTTCTGTTC
>JAQTRI010000295.1 GCA_028711905.1 Candidatus Wallbacteria bacterium
GCCAGCAGAACAAGGTTGCGCTCACACCATGGGACAGCTACTTTGAATCCAAGCTGCAGGGCTTATCTTATGTCACAATGGGCATGCGCGGCAATTATCCGTCCTGTTTCCTGAAATCTATGATGAAAACGACAGGCCTGACCTGAAAAAAGCTCTTTACTACTATGGCTCTCCCCAGTTCGTGGAGGACATTGAGAACATCAGGAAAGACATGCTGAAGAAAGGCCTTCTCCCTGAGCATGGAAAGATCATGATGTTCGCAACATCAGGTGGTGGTATCCTTGTAGAGCAGTATCTCGAAAAATACGGGCATAATGTAACACGGGCTTTGATTGAGTCAAGCTGTGGAGTAGATGTGGCACGTAAGCATGGACGCACCATTTTCAGCGTGCTGACAGACAGGTTCAAATCAGAAAACACCGAACTGTACAGGAAGTTGGAGCAGATCGTTGAAAACGGCAGGGTAAACAGGAAACTGTTCACATACATGATTCAGAGGCCGCCCTTTTTCAACCTGGCTGGTGAATCGGTTTCAATAGATCTGATCAATGAGGTTGCTGCCGGGAGACTATGGAAGTACCGCAGAAATCTGCTCAAGCCCCCGCAGAATTTCTATTTTGTGGATTACATGTGCCACCTGCCGGTCAGCATTGCCACTCGCGTACGCATCTATGAAGTGTTTTCAGAGGATCTGTTCACATACTGGCAGGGCAGCTTCAGCACCATAAACCTCATGTATGAATGGGCGCAGAACATGGTTTCTGATTTTCTGGAAGCCCAGAAACAGGGACTGATACAACCATTTAAGCTGGACCTTTCAGCCAGCAGGAAAAAGTACGGCGGTGAATTCATGATCATGTACGGTGATAAGGAACATACAATTTCCTGGGAAGTGGCTAAGATTACGGCCTCCGAATACCCTGAGTCCGCTTTTGCCCTTTTTCATGAAGTTCACCTGATGGAAGAGCCTGCTAATGTGGACTTATACAGATCCCTGCGCCGCACATTTTTCCAGGAAGGCCTGAACTCGCAAAAGTTCAGGGATCTCATGAACGATTCCAGGCAGCTGAATAAGGATTGAGAGGGTGTCGGCGCTGGACATTCTCCCCCTGCTCCTCGAGCAGCAGAGCGATAAAAGGCCTTGATTATCGATAATCCCCGAGCGAATAACCGCAGTCAGGCTTGACGCAATAGGCCTTATCAGCCCAGGCAATACCCTTCTGCTGATGAGACAGGCAGTTGAAGTCGCAGCGATCGTCAGCGCCGTCAGCGAGCATGCCCGCGTAAATCCTGGTCCAGGTGCAGGCCCAGGTGTTGGCGTCGTATTTATGGAAATCCACTTCCCAGCCATGATTACGCTCATATTTAGACCGGATCAGTCCTGCGATATGCTTGGGGTGCCACCAGTTTCTGCCGGCCAGGACCCTGACAAGCGTCTGCAGTTGTGTGGGCTGCAGCAGGTGAGGGTTGGGGTTGGCAAGAGCATGTGAAACGCACGGCGGCAGCCGGCCAAGGTCGAACCGGTCGTAAGTCTGATGCCAGCGCGTGAAATGCTCCTGCTCAGTGCGGTCGAAATCCTGGTGAAAATTGTAAAGCTGGGATTTTTTATAGGAGGCGATCAATTTCAGCACGCCTTTTCCGGCGTCTGGAATGTTGCAGTGCACTCCTGATGCCATGTTTGCGGTATGCGCATAGTTGCGGCGGTTATGAAGCACTTCGCCCAGTTCGATGTCAAGGCAGCCTGGGATCACGCGGGGTACTGAGAGCTGGATTGGAATCATCCCTGCTGCTTCGCATCCGGCTTTATAGGATTTCGCCTTATGCTTCTGGTGAGTGGAGAAGGCTACCCGGATGTCGCGCATGAAAATGGGATTGGCATAACCGGAAAGATCGAAAGAGACTGCTTCCATGTTTTCATTGCCTGAGGCGATGTCGCCGATGAGAAAAGGTATCTCTGATCCGGTTTTCCTGATTTCTTCGATCAGCAGGTGGTAGAGATATTCCAGAAGCCTTCCGGCTCCGTCATAGGCTTTGCCTTCCTCTTCAGTTACAGGACGCGCCCTTCTCGTATCCGGCGCGAGATGTTCATACTTGCCTTTGAGGGTGTCCTCCATGTGACCGATGGCTGAGAGTTCTATGTAAGCGGGAGAACCGATCTTGACCTGGAATACGAAATGATATCCCTGGCCGGTGGTCAGGACAAAGGGATGGATACCGAAGGATTCAAGACCGTTCCTGATCAGGCGATAAAATGGTTCGAGCCGGCAGAAGGTGTAATCCTGGTCTAAGTAAGGTATCTGCGGGTATCTTTTGCTGAAGTATTCCACATCGATTACCAGAAGAAGGTGACTGCGGTCCCAGACCGAGCGGAAGATGTCAAAACCGTTGTCCATAAGCCATCCGATTGAAGCAAGCGGAACCGATTCAAATCCCCGTCCGCGCTCTTCTAAAAGTTTTTTCCCCCATCCTACGAGGTATTCGGTGGTCATGGTGCCGGCCGCCTGTTTCAGTTCGCTGCTGGAATCGAGCGGCTGACCGCTTTCGGCGGTAACAGGACCGGCGGTTTTGCCTCCGCAGTATTCGATCATGCAGCGCAGAATATTGGGATCGCGATAGTATTCGGAAGGGTTGATCATGTCATTCATTATACACCGGACCGCTGAGAACGGGCAAAGAGCTTTGACACTCTCATGCGAGCAGTTCCACGGTTCGCTCCGGACCTGTGCACCAGGCAAGTATCTCCGGTACCGGTCCGGGCAGGTAAAACCCTGTTTTGTGAGCCTTTGTTCCAGGTTCGGGCGGGGTCCGGTCAGGCAGCATGAAAAATTCCGACCGGGAAAGGCGCTCGCGAAGGCGGTGCAGAATGATTGTGCGCGGGTTGTCCTTTTCATGCTCGGGAAATTCCTGCATTTTTTTCTCCCAGTGACTGATCACAGCTGACAGGCATTGATCTTTTTCGTCCAGAAAGTGCCTGCGAAAACTGCCTGCGTGAAGCAGCGAACTTTTCATCACTTCAGGCGGATAATCGAAAATTTCCAGCACCATCGGGAGATGGCCGGGGATAAGCTGGAGCACCTCCTCCAGATCCAGTTCATAGTCCGGATTGAACTGTCCCGTAAGATAGAGAGGAGTGAACCTGTTGCCCGCAGCGGATAAAAAAGCTTTGCGCCGTATCGGCTTGACCGGTTCGTGCGTGTGCATGATTCCGTGCTGCATTTCACAGCCTGCAGCGTGGATATAGCGGATGTCGCTGCTGTGCTCACGCAGGCAGCGGTTCAACAGTGGCTCCTGCTTATTACAATCGCAGGGTAACCTGATGAAATCACATGAAAGAAGCGGGTAATCTGGAAAAAGATCGGCATAGCGTTCATTACCCTGCTCAGTCAGAATCTTTTTGCTGTGCAGATAATGATTGACATCAACCAGCATTTTCGGTGCGAAGCGGCTTAACAGGTCATGATCCTGCGAAAATCCCCGGATGCTGTTCTGATAGAGTTCAGCGAGGGTTTGATGCCAATAGCTGTGCTGAGCAGGGGTGTTGATCAGGAAGTTAGGGGGTTCGACATTCTCAAGGCACAGGCTTATCGTCCGGCCGGGATTCAAAGCGTGACGGACGACACCGACCGGAATGTGGGACAAACAAACGATTCTGCTTATTTCAAAGCTCAGCCGGAAGCGTTCTTCGTCAGTAATGTTGTTTCTGTTCATTTGATCGAAGCATTGCGAAAGATCATCGAGGTCACTGGAATTCGACTTCCGAAAGCTGTCGATTTCATGTATGAGGAGACTTATCTCCCGGCAGTAGCAGGCTGAGATTTCCCGAAGACTTTCGATAAAAGCGCCGGCCCTGGCAGCAGTGAGGCGGCGGGCCTTGGCGGGCGAGGGCCAGCCTGTTGCGCTTCCCGGATGCAGTGCCATGGCATCGATATGATTCCTGATCCCGAAGCGGATGGCTTCAAGCGTTTCGCTGAGTCCGGCCCGCCTGACATCCTGAATCGGGCTGGAGATGTCGATCCCCTTGGATTTGATGTGCAGTGCCCAGAATTCGCAATTAATAAGAAATCGGAGAAAACCGGGGATCTGTAATAAATCTAAATCAGACCAGGAGTTGCCTCCTCCGATGTAGCTGGCTTCCTTCTGCCATTCACAGATGCCGAGATACCCTTGAAAATCCCTGAGTTTGTCGGTCAGGTCAGAGGCATAGAAACCCGGATCTGATTTGCTGAACGCAACACCATGGGGGTTGGTCTCACCGGAATCCCAGAAGGCCGGTCCGCATCCCCCGAACGGAGAACCTGTGAAATCCTTTGCGCAGTTCATGCCATGATTGTACCAGAAAAAGCCGGTCCCTGATGAGGTTGGCGGTCACAACCCTGTTGACTCGATAATGATTATGTCTTAACATACAAGGGCATTTTGGAGGGCAAGGCTGAATGTTTGAATCATTGAGTACCAGGCTGCAGGATGTCTTTGACCGCCTGAAGTCGCGAGGCAAACTGACTGACAAAGATATTGACGCTGTACTCAGGGAAGTAAAGCTGTCTTTTCTTGAAGCTGATGTGAATTTCAAGGTTGTGAAAGATTTCACAAATGAAATTCGTGTCCGCGCGCTCGGTGCCAATGTGCTGGAGAGCCTGACCCCTTCTCAGCAGGTGATCAAGATTGTGCACGAAGAGCTGATTTCCATGCTCGGGGGTAAAATTCAGGAACTTAAACCCTTGAAAGAGCATCTGAATGTCCTGATGGTCGCCGGACTGCAGGGGTCCGGCAAAACCACGACTTGCGCAAAAATTGCCAGATATTATCAGAAAAACGGTTATAAACCTTTACTTTGCGCGCTGGATGTTTACAGACCTGCGGCAATCGACCAGTTGATTCATCTGGGTGGTCAGATCGGTGTGGAAGTGATGGCTCCGGAACCGGGAGTCAAGCCTGTCGATTTTGCTCCCATTGCGCTGAAACGGGCTAAAGACGGAGATTTCAATCTCCTGATCCTTGACACTGCGGGAAGGCTGCAT
>JAQTRI010000296.1 GCA_028711905.1 Candidatus Wallbacteria bacterium
AAGCCATGGAACCGGCGATTTTGAAAGCCATGTCAGAAGAGTCGACATCATGATACGAACCGTCGAGCACAGTAACTGAAACGCCCATGACAGGGCATCCGGCCAGCACACCTTTTTCCATGGCCTCTTTCACACCCTTTTCGATCGAAGGTATGAATTTACCGGGTATGGAGCCGCCGAAGATTTTTTCTTCGAATTTATAGTTTTCTTCCAGTGTCAGCGGGGCGATTTCCAGCACGCAATGGCCATACTGGCCGCGTCCGCCGGATTGTTTTTTGTACTTTTTCTCGCATTTGGTCTTTTTTTTGATGGTTTCGCGGTAGGGAATTCTTGGCTTTTCGACATCCACCTGCACATTGTATCTGGAACGCAGCTTTTCGATAATGCTGTTAAGATGGGATTCTCCCATGCCATGGATGACCATCTGTGAGAATTCAGCCAGGAAGCTCATGCGGAAGGTCGGGTCCTCTTCAGCGATCTTAGCCAGAGCGCCCGAGCATTTTTCCTGGTCCACTTTGGACTTGGGGACAATGGCGATTGAGAGCACCGGGCTGGGGAACACAATCCGGGGGAAAACCACGGCCTGTTTGGCATCGCTGAGAGTATGGCCCGTAAAGGTTCCCTTGAGTTTCATCGTCACACCCAGGTCGCCGGGATACAATTCCGGGAGATCGACTTTTTCGCGACCCCTGAAGGTCAGTACCTGATTAATGCGTTCCGAGTTATCAGTTACAGTATTGAGAAGATCGCATCCGACCTTGAATACACCGGACACGACCTTGAAGAACACGAGTTCGCCGGTGTGCTGCTCAGACTGGGTTTTGAAAACGAACAGAGAAATCGGGTCTGTTTCCAGCGGACGGCGCTCGACTGCTGTTTCCGTGCCAGGGGACAGGCCTTTCCAGGCAGGCATAGTGGACGGATCGGCGAACAGGGTTTCTGCAGTTGCGAGCAATTCCCGCACTCCGATGTTTTTTATGGCTGAACCGCAGAAAACAGGAAAAAACTTTCGGTCAGCGTAGGAGGCTTTCAGCCCTCTGATAAATTCCTCATCGCTCAGAGTGCCCTGCTCAAAAAACTTTTCCATGAGTGTTTCGTCTGATTCGGCGGCAGCTTCGACAAGTTTTTCCTTGAATCCCGAAACAAGGGAAGCCATATCCGCGGGGATATCCTGAACAGTGACTGTGTCACCGGAATAAACATGGGCCTTTCCAGTGATCAAATTGACTACACCTTTGAAATCAGCCTCTTTTCCGACTGGGAGAAAAACCGGCAAAGCCGCTTTTCCGAAGGTCTCCTGCACTAAAGACAGCGCGGCCGAAAAATCGATGCGTTCCTTATCGAGCTTATTGATGAAAATCGAGCGGCAGTTCGGAGTCTCTTCCGCGAAACGCCAGACTTTTTCGGTGTGCCCGACTATACCGGTACCCGGATCAACAACCAGCATGATGTTTTCAGCGGCCGGCACAGATCGCTTGACTTCAGCCTGAAAGTCATCGAACCCGGGGGTATCGATGAAGTTGAACTTCAGATTCCCGGATTCCAGAGAAACGACCTTTGCCAGCAGGCTCATTTTTCTTTTAACTTCCTCAGGCTGGTAATCGCAGACAGATGTTCCATCATCTGTCCGGCCGAGACGGCTGTTGGCCCCGAGGTCGAAAAGAACGGCTTCCAGCAAGGATGTTTTACCTGTGCCGCCGTTGCCGACGAGGCAGATGTTCCTGATCTGGCTGGATTTGTAAACCTTCATCGTGACTCCTTTATCAGTGGAATTTCTTTGTTCTGATAAAAATTCTCACAATTTTACGGCACCGGTCTTTAAAAAGCAAGCATTCTATGATATGATTATCTCTGTAAACTATTCAAACAGGGGGAAAAATGAAAAGAAGCCTGCTCATTCTGTTCGTTCTCTGCGCTTTCATGGTCTCTGCTTACAATTTTCTGACTGTCAAGCAGGTGCTGGAGAGCAAGGTCAACAAGTTTGTCACATTCCAGGGGAGCCTCGCTGAAATGGATTACACAGGCCAGTTTCTTACCATCGAGGATGAGACCGGCAGCATTGTTGTGGATATTCACAGCGACAATATCCAGTATTATGGTTACGATCGCCCCGGGGACAATGTCAAGGTCTGGGGATATGTCGGCAGGGGCAATCGGGGAATTTATGTGAAGGCCCGCAAGATACAGGTCTGCGGACATTTCTATTACGGTCAGTAACCCGTAATTTCTGCTATGCGGATTCCGATCCGCACGCAAGGCCTCATAAATCTGTTGCGGTTAGAAATTAAAGACGCGAGCACCAATGCTCGCGTCTTTACTTTTGGGGAGGATAAAGAACCCTGATCATCAGTTCGCCTGACAGCGTTGTTCTTGCGCCGGAGCTGTCCGTAAAAAAAGAGCGTCCCAGGGTTGACGAATCATCGTAAGGAAGCAGGAGAGGGGTTTCAGCGCTGATGCGGATGACATTTCTGCCGGATCTGGTCATGGCAGGGAGCGGGAAATCTCCGGCGTAAAAACCCTCCCCTTCCTTCTGCTGCAGCAACATTGTTTTCAGCTGCGGCACATGAGCTGCAGAACCGTTGTGATCAATCAACAGGACGCTGGCCGGCTTTTTTGCGATGTAACAGATTCTCAGCAGAGCTCCGGATTGAGCTCGACCAAGAACAAGATGCTTTTCGGCTGTTACTCCCTGGTTGAGCCTGACAATTTTTCGTGAACGCCATAAGTTGTTGTCATCCAAATACAAGGTGCCTTCATCGCTGACTATTGTTTTGCTGTGACCTGCGGCACGGATCAGACTGGAGGCGGCATCGGAAAAGACTATTCCTGCAGCAATGAGGAGCAGAAGCAGGGGCAGGGCGGCACTCTTCCAGAGCCGCTTGTTAAATAATCCGGTCAGTTCTGCGGAAAAGGAAGCAGCCAGTATTATGAGCAGTGGAACTGCCGGTATTCTAAAGCGTGAGATAACGAAAAAAACGCAGACTGCAAATGAATATGCGACAAGGGACAGAATTATCTGCTGCAGCGGGTAATTGTTTCGCCTCAGCAGACCCCATCCGGCTCCGGCTAATCCAAGTGTTCCGACCAGACCGAAACCAAAAGGAAGAAATTCCAGGGTCAGGCTTTTGCTGGTCACTTCGAAAATATTGATGTTGTTGGGAATTTCATAGCTGCGGAAAAACAGGTGCGCTTTTTGCAGCTGCAGTTTAATGAATGAAAGCGGTTTTTCGCGAAAAAATCGCCATACTTCACTGAAGTAAACCCCTTTGCCTTTGTCGGCGGCCAGATCATCGATTCTTTTTTTGGCCTCGCCCAGGAGCATTCCGCCTGTGGCAGCCTCATTGTTGCCGATCCAGAAGGTGGAACTGCTCCCGACAATGAGTTTGGGTTCCCCTGATACCAGGTAATTCCGCGCAACAGGCACAAATAGAAGGAAGCAGAAAGCGAGCAAGAAGGCTGAGATCATTCGCCTGGAATGCTCCAAACCGCGGAAAAAAAACAGAAATACCGGAAGGAGCAGCAGAGAATTAGGTCTGATCAGCACAAAAGCAGCTGCAGCAATTCCCGCTCCTGATGCAGTCAGCGGGCGACCGGCTTTCCTGCAGATAAGCAGGAGATGGATAGTCGCTATCAGAAGAAAAGCCTGCAGCATGGTATCGAGAAAAAAGAAAGCGAAGATGTAAAAGGGTCGGTAGAACACTGCAAGAGTCATAGCTAAGAGAGCGGAATCACGAGATAATACCAGCTTAGCTGATTTGTAGACAGACCAGGAAATGGCCAGCAGAAGAAAAGACTGAAGCAACCTGGCCGCTACAAGAGATCCGCCACTGATAAAAAGGAGGCTTGCCAGGAAATAGGAGTAGAGGAATACGCGCTCATAAGGACGATTGCCCGGAAAAGTGCCGGCTAAGATACCCTCGGCCTCCTGCAGATTGGTGACCATGTCTGTGCCGGCCGGCGGGTGCTGAAAAAAGGGATAATTGTTCTTAAGCTGGTGAAAAACGGATAAACAGAGCAGCAACTGGAAAATGAGCAGTACTGACGGCGCGGTGCGGCGCAGATCAGGCATCGATACCTTTTTTGGCCAGAAGCTGCCTGTACAGTTCGTCGATCTGGCTGACCATGCGTTCAACAGGGAAAAGGCTGAGGGCCAGTTTGCGTCCTCGAATCGCCATCATATTGGCTTCGGCCTGGTTTTCAATCATGAAATTAACGCTATTGGCAAGACCTTCAACTGATTCAGGCTCGACAAGCAGTCCTGTGGTATGGTCTACCACGATCTCAGAGGCACCATCGATATCGAAACTGATTACGGGCTTACCCATCAGCAGGGCCTGGGGCAGTACTTTTGCCAGTCCCTCACGCAGAGATGCGTGAACCAGCATATCCGAAAGAGCTAAGTAGGAAGGTATATCGTCCGGAGGCACCAGACCGGCAAAAATAATCCGCTTTTCCACACCCAGTTCAGAGGCCTGGGTTTTGAGCGCGTCCATCAGGATGCCGTCGCCGATGAGCAGCAATCGTGCTGATGGATGTTTTTTCAATATGTCGCGAAATGCTGCGATCAGGAACTTGTGCCCTTTAAGATTGAACAATCTGGCGACTTTGGCGATGACAATATCATCAGATTCGATTCCCAAGCGGCGGGCCAGTTCTTCGTCTTTGCGTGCGTTAAGAAACTGATCAACAGGGAAGCCGCTTCGCACTAAGCAGAATTTTTCCCGGTTAGCAATTTGGGCGCGGACTGACTGATCGATCATGGACTTGGCAACGCAGATGATCAGGTCTGTCGCAGACGCGGCTCTGGCCTCCAGCCCGATGAAGAAACGGTTGATCAGATCAGCCTGATAAGAGTGGAACGGCAGGCCGTGGATCGTGTGGACGATCACAGGGACACCTGCTAAGCGCGCTGCGGCTCTGCCGATAATACCCGCCTTGGACGAATGAGTGTGCACAATGTCGAAGTTGTTGCGTTTAAGATAGAAGTAAAGCT
>JAQTRI010000297.1 GCA_028711905.1 Candidatus Wallbacteria bacterium
GGATCTGTGACAGCGCTGTTCTCTGAGGCATTGAGGCTGTCTTCCATCTCTTTGATGGCTTGCTGGTAATCAGCGCCCAGGTTTTTGACAAAGTCTTTTGTGGCTGCGTCAGTGACAAAGACCTTGCGGATGTCAGAATCTTTGTTCATTTCTTCCTTGATGTTGCCCAGCATGGACTGGATAGCCCCCTGAGCCACATACAGCGCGCGCTGATGGTCGGCGCTGCGGTAAGTGTAGCGGTACTCATGCATGGCTGACTTGTTCATGAATACACCGAGAATAGCCAGCACTACAAGAAGAATCAATACCAGAGGCAGGAATATGCCTTTGTTCTTTTTCATGTTCCCCTCCTGTACTTATACTCTCAATATTGCATTATAACAGAAACACTAAGCTGTCAGCCACCTGTCACTTGAGATTGGCGTAATCGAAAAATTCCTGACCAACTGGGCTGACTGTTACAACAAAGCAGGCGTCCTGAGCCGCTTGATTGCCGTAATCATCATCGCTCAGATCGCGCAGGGTGCTGTCGTAAAGCAGGTAATTGGAAATGTCGTCTTTGAAGATGTATTCAGTCACTAAGTTGCCGTGCAGTTTGATCTTGCCTGACACGCTGTTTTTGGCGCAGATGCCGGCATAAATGTCTGCTCCACCCAGTTTGGCTGTGCCGTTTGTCACAATGGACAGGGCTGTGGGAGACGCGAAATAGCTGTTCTGGGCCGGCGCATAGGTTGAGCCTGAAAGCGAGATGTCAACCTGCTGGTTGGTATCCCCGACCAGCAGACATCCGGGATGATTGACCTGGATGTTCAGGGACTCATTGTTCGGTGTCTGCACAATTCCTTCCAGATAAATCGTGTTGCCTGAGAGAAGAGTCTTGTCATCGCCAAGTGCCTTGACCCTGCGGGTGGCTCCTTTCAGGAAGTCCCTGAAAACAAATGCGCTGCCATTGCCGAAATCAGGGGTGGACTTGAAATTGAGCGTGCATTCGATCTTAATGGCCTGGGAGTTCCATTTGCTCCATCCGCTATTGTCCACTTGATAATGACCTTCTACTTCGCCTTCATCGATGAAATCGCAATTATCGGTAGTATCCCATTTTATTTCGTTTCCCCATATGTAATGAGCGTGACATATCTTTTGATCCTGCACCGGACCGGTGCAAAAGTTGCAGCTTCAACAGGGGCCGCAGGCGCTGCTCACCCCCGTATCCCCTGCCGGATGGGCGGTATGGCTGTAAGCCTGCCACCGTTTCCAGACATCACCGTAAATCGGGCAGGGCTCTGAGCAGTTCTCGTAAAACAGATGTGTGCGACCCTCATCCCTTCCTGAATTATTGAAGAACTTGTTGCCGGAAAGTTCGTGCGTGACATCTTTCCAGTCAATGCCCTGGCCATGGTCCTGGGGATTGCTCTCCAAGTTGGCGCCTGCGCCGCGGTCCAGGATGCAGTGATACGGATTACCCTCTGAATGGGGTCCGCCACCATCGGTTCCGGCTTTGGACTGGCCCGGAATGGCACGTTCAAGTTCACCAAGATCAACCGTAGAACCGGGCTTGTCCCACATGTCAGACCAGGGTTCATTGTCAGCCACTTTACTGCCTCCAGGACTGGGAGACAGGGGACCGAAGTTATTGCCTGCAGCCCAGCCTGGAATCAGCGAGGCCATGGAATTGGACTGATTGGCGTGCAGGTCATAGTGCTCATCGATTCTGACTTTGTCCCATATTTTATTTTTATAGTAGCGTCCGAAAAGATCAATGACTGATTTACCACCGTTAATGGAAATTCCCAGGCTTTCCTTTTGTTCATTATATTTGACCCAGAAGTGCTCACCAAGCGCTCCAGCGTTGTCTGAGCCATTGAAGTCGTCCTGACCTTTGATATTGGCGACCATCATGACATAGCGGTTTCCCACAGGACGGACATCAGCGATCTTGGCGTCAAAGCAGTGGGTGATTTTTTTCTCGAAAGTGGAGGCTCCGGCACCGTACCTGAGATTGCTTGAGGCTCCGGTCCAGTCCACGCTGACTGTGATGATGACGCGCTTGATGCGGTCGCCGTAGGCAGTGCCCTGATCATTGACCCTGGTCGAGGCTGACAGGGAAACTGTGAAATCGGATGCAAACTTGCATCTGTCGATGATTGCGCCGCTTTCAGAGGAATTGAGGCTGTTGACCAGGTTTTTAACTGCAGCGCCGTATTCGCCGATGCTGGCCAGGCCTTTGAGCAGTCCGGCAGTGGCCGCATCATTGACAAAGGCCTTTCTGATCGGACCTGGCTGGTTCATGTTTTCCCTGATGTAGCTGAGTGCTGCCTGTGAAGTGGCCTGGGCTACATACAGGGCGCGCTGGTGGTCGGAGCTGCGGTATGTGTAGCGATATTCGTGCTGGGCGGATTTGTTCATGAATATGCCCAGAATCGTAAGCACTACAAGCAGAATGAGCACCAGAGGCAGGAATAAGCCTTTTTTCTGATGAAATAGATGCATGAGCACCCCCTCAGGCTGATTTATCTATATTTTATAATTATACCGCACAATATGAAAAAATGTTACCGGAAAAAATCAGAAACTATGTAATTTTTTTGTTACAGATAGCTTTTCCTTAAAATTCAAAATCAAAACATCCTGTTTACCCGTCACTGATTACCAATTACCGGTCACTGATTTACTTCAGATTATTCCAGTCAAATGTCTCCTGAGCGATCGGGCTGATGGTCACGACAAAAGACGCTTTTTCAATTCCCCCGCCTTGAATCTGGTCAATGGCCATCTCCTGAAAAACACTGTCATACTTGAGATCACCACCGACCGGGTCGTCTTTGGTGACAATCCTCTGGGCAACGACATTCCCGTGGAGGTTGATTTTAGAAGCATCAATCTTTCTGGAGCAGATACCAGCCCACATTTCAGTGTTAGTCAGTTTGATGGTTTTGTTGCTGACCAGACTTATGGCGGTTTTCTGGGCGAAAAAGCTGTTGTCGCTGTATTTTGAATGGCTGAGGGTAAATTCCTGGCTGGAAACAAGGCAACCGGGATTTTGAACTTCCAGTTTGAAATCATCTGGCTTGGCGACTTCTACAATACCCTCTGTCCAAAGATCCTGACTTTTGTAAAGTGTCACATCATCGTTGATCTTGATCACCCTTCTGGTTGCGCCCTTGAGAAAATCCAGAAAAACGAGGTCTCCTGATTCTTTGAAATCACTTTTGGATTTAAAATTGAAATTAGCGGCAATCTCCTTAGCGGTTCCATTCCAGGTGCATCCATTGATCCAATAACAACCGATCGTATCTGGACGGTTGATTGTCATGAAAGAATCATCGTACTGGTCCCATTTAACCGGGTCGGCCAAAAGTGAATGAAACCCGCAAGCAATAATCAAATTACCATATATATCTCTGATACAAACTGGGGTAACAGCCCCTGCAGGGGTACAAGAACTTGTGTTAGAAGCCGCTTTCCAGAAGTATGCAATGACATTCCATCTTTTTTTAACTTGTCCGAAAATCGGGCAAGGCACGCTGCAGTTTTTCCAGAAAAGATGAGTAGTTTTTTCCGGATATCCTGTATTGAAGAAGTTTTCAGTTTTTGATTCACTGTGTATGAATGGAAAAGGTGTAATACCGACTGAGCAGTTTCCGTTAGGGCCGCATGCATCTGGAAATTCAACGAAATTTCCACCGCCGGTGCTGATAAGACTGAAATCGTGCTTGCCGTGAGGATCTGGTCCGACCTGATTTCGTTTGTTACCTGGTTGTGTGGTTTCAAGATCTGTCAAAGCACAAGTCATACCCGGTTTCGTAATGTAATTAGTGTGAGGTTCATTGTCAGGAACCCAGTTAGAGATGCTCAAACTGACACCGTTTGCTTTATCAATATCCGATGTTTTACAGTCCCATCCTGGGGGAAGAGATTTGTCGGAATTAGGGTCATTACCGGAGGTCGCAAGATCAGCGTATTCATCTTTTTGCGCATCTTTCCACTCTTCGTGCTTAAAATACTGGGGATAAAGCTTGATTTCAGTATCTCCATTTATTGATATACCATCAGAATTGACATTTTTATCATGGTCTTTGGAGGATACTCTGAAATGATTACTTCCGTCATTGTAATCCTCAGTCTGTGACTCAGCCACCATCATCACATACCTGTTTCCCACAGGCCTGACATCAGCCACCTTGACATCAAAGCACTGCACCATGGTCTTGTCGAAACTGCCCGGCCCGCCTGCATAGCGGACAGTGCCGCCGGCACTGGTGTACTTGATTGTGGCCTTGATGATCAGTCGCTTGATCCTGTCGCCATATGCTGTGCCCTGGCTGTTGACCTTTGTGCTTTCAGACAGGTAGACCTCAAGCTTGGGAATCAGGCCGATCTTGCACGGATCGATCACGGAATTGTTCTCTTTTTCATTCAGTTTGAGCTGCATTGCGGTGAAAGCCGCAATATACTCAGCGTCCAGATTGACAAAAAAAAGCGGAAACGATGTTTTATCGTCTGACACAAAGGCTTTGCGCAGGTCGCCCGGTTTGTTCATGTTTTCCTTGATGTGAGCCAGAGCCGTATGGATCAAAGCCTGACACACATAGGTGGCGCGCAGGTGGTCTGCGCTGCGGTAGGCAAAGCGGAATTCATGCTGGGCAGATCGATTCATGAACAGCCCGAGAATCAGCAGCACAACTAAGAGGATTAAAACTAAAGGCAGAAAAATACCCTGTTTTTTCATAGGGTCTCCTTTTTCATTTATATCTTAAATAATTATACCGCAAAAAAAGGGAGAATGCAGCAACAATACAGAAGCCGCTATCCCCCGCCCCTGGTAGCCCGGTCTGTCGGCCGGCCTGGTTTTGAAATCCGTGAGCCTATCGTCTATAATATGTCGTATGAAACCTGTTTTTCTGGGTATGCTTCTCTTGTCTTTGCTTTCCTGCAGAGCTGATATTGGAAGCGCTGATCTTGGGCTTTTGATCAACTGCCACTCGCTCAACA
>JAQTRI010000298.1 GCA_028711905.1 Candidatus Wallbacteria bacterium
TTCCATATACTCCGACATGTCGATACGCACCAGCTGCGACTCGTCGTCAAAAAGAAACTCGGCTAAGGCTCGCGCCAGCTCAGTTTTCCCGACCCCGGTCGGACCGATAAAGATGAAACTGCCGATTGGCCTCTTGGGATCGCCCAACTCCGCCCTGCCACGGCGAATGGCATTGCTGACTGTTTCCACGGCCCGGTCCTGACCGACCACCCGGCACTGGATTTTCTCTTCCATGGAAAGCAGCTTTTCCTTTTCGCTTTCCATCATGCGCTCGACTGGAATATTGGTCCACTTCGACACCACAGCAGCGATCTCCTCTTCAGTCACCTCTTCACTCAAAAAGCTGCCGGATTTCTGCTGCTCAGCCAGTTCGGCCTCCAAGCTTTTCAGCTTTTTTTCCAGTTCACCCATTTTCCCGTATTTCAGTTCTGCGGCTTTTTCCAGGTCATACCTGCGTTCAGCATCGTCTGCGGCGAATCTGGTTTTTTCTGATTGCTCGCGCACAGCCCTGATCTCGGAGATCTTGTCCTTTTCCATCTGCCACTTGAGCTTGCCCCGGTTGAACTGCTCGGAAAGCTCAGCCAGCTCAGCACTGATTTTTGCGCTCCGATCAGCTGACTGCCGGTCCTTTTCTTTGGACAAAGCCTGTTTTTCAATCTCCAGCTGCAGTATTTTCCGTTGCAGATTATCCAGATCAGACGGCATGGAATCGATCTCCATGCGAAGCTTTGAGGCAGCCTCATCCAGCAGGTCAATAGCCTTGTCCGGCAGAAACCTGTCGCTGATGTAACGATGCGAGAGCGTAGCAGCAGCGATCAAAGCTGAATCACGGATTCGCACGCCATGGTGCACCTCGTATTTTTCCTTCAAACCACGCAAAATAGAGATTGTTTCCTCAACACCAGGCTGGTCCACAAGCAGCGGCTGGAACCTGCGCTCTAATGCCGCGTCTTTTTCAATATGCTTGCGGTATTCATCGATAGTAGTAGCACCGATGCAGTGCAGCTCTCCCCTGGCCAGAGCCGGCTTGAGCATGTTGGACGCGTCCATTGATCCCTGAGAAGCCCCTGCCCCGACTAAGGTGTGCAGTTCGTCAATAAACAATATGATCTGCCCGTTCGCTTCAGTGATCTCCTGAATCACAGCCTTGAGCCTTTCTTCGAATTCGCCCCTGAATTTGGCTCCAGCGATCAGCTGCCCCATGTCCAGAGCCACGATCCGCTTGTCTTTCAGGTGTTCAGGTACATCTCCGCGCACAATCCTGTGCGCCAGCCCCTCCACAATAGCGGTCTTGCCTGTGCCTGGTTCGCCGATCAGTACCGGGTTGTTCTTGGTGCGGCGGCAGAGAATCTGTATCAGCCTGCGGCTTTCCTCTTCACGGCCGATGACAGGATCCAGCTTGCCCTTGGCCGCCTTGTCCACCAGATCGATTCCATAGCGCTTGAGCGCCTGGTAGGTGTCTTCCGGGTTGGGCGAAGTCACTCTCTTGCATCCTCGGATCTCAGTCAGTACGCGATAAACATCATCCTCTTTCAACCCCAGAGACCTGAACTGATCCGACAGGCGGCTTTCAGCCACAACAGCCAGCAGGAAATGCTCAACACTGACGAATTCATCGCTCAGGCGCTCGGCCTCGGCGAAAGAGCGCTTCATGACTCCATTCAATTCCTTTGACAGAAAGATATTGCCCAGGCCATCGACTTTGGGGAGCTGGGACAGGAATAAATCTAAGCGTTTTTCCACTTCAGAAGCCTGCACTCCGATTTTTTTAAAAATACTGTGAACAATGGATTCCTGGTCTGACAAAATGGCTTTCAGCACATGAGCGGCAAAGAGTTCCTGATGCATGGAAGTCTCAGCTACAGACTGGGACTTTTCAAAGGCTTCCTGCATTTTGAGTGTCATTTTATCCATCCGCATAGAAAACCTCCTGAGGCAACACGAATCAAAGATCGTTTGTTGCGTTTATTCAAGCAAATCCGGGTCCAGATCGTAAACAAGTGTTGAAATTCCGTGAATATCTGATACCGGCACAGCTGGTAACAGCAAAACAGAAAAGTCTAGTGTTCTCTTAACTGACTGTGGAATTATGCTGCATGTTGTGGGATTTCACCCCGGGTTATTGGCTCAGCCCAGGTTCATTCTTCCTGTGATACTGTGCCCCATATGCGCTGCCCGAACGATACGGCCCAGAATGCAGCGCCCCCGATCAGGATGCCCACTGCCAGCCCGATGAAAGTGCGCAGCAGAGAAACAGACAGCGGGGTATGCAGGTGGACAAAGGTGTTGAGAATAGAGATCTGCCCGAGAACGGACAGCAGCAGAAAAAAATGCCTCCAGAAGCCCCGGAAACAGAACGCAGTCAGGAACAATGGGTATCCAAGAATGAATTCCTTGAACCTGGGCCTGATAAAGAGATTTTTCTCCAGAGAAAACCGGATGCTTTCTTCAAATCCGGATATGTACTTGGGCGAAATGTTGCCGCTGCGCACAAGAAGGAGGCACAGAAGCGCTGCAACACTCAGAGCGATAGCCAGTTGAAGGGGGGTCACCGGATTTTTTACAAAACTCTGGACCTTCTCCATGCTTGAATACTGCAGAACCAGAAAAACCACAAGCAATAAAAGTGGAACTGAAAGGGCCAGCTTTACACTGCGGAACTGCTCGATTTTAAGCAGAAACTCCCGATGATTGAACAGACCGGCAATCAGCAGCGCACCGAACACAGTGATCCCGGTGAACAGAAGCAGATAACCGAGGCCCTTTTTGAAACGCTCCTTAGCCGGGATCTCATTCTCACACCAGTAGATATTCTGGAAATAAAAATATCCGATCACAGGAAAAAAGAAAGCGATGAACTGAGACAGTACTTTTTCAAAATAAAATCTTTCCACAAAAAAAACCCCTGTCCCGAGCAGGAGAGACGAAAAAAAGATAATCACCAGCTGCCCTTGCAACGGCAGCCTGATCAAAGGGTCGATCATTACCAGAAAGGCTGTGACCACTAAGAGCGAAATTATGAAGACCTTGAGAAATTCCGGTGGGTTCTCAAGCTCCGGAAGGCATTCGTTCTTGCGCACCTGCAGAGGTTGAAGGGATTTACGCAGCATTGAACGCACGGAATTCAGCAAAAGAATATCGCGGCTTAGGTCCATCTGACCGGGAGGAAAATGAAACACCAGCTGACGGACATTGCGCTCTCTGGCCGCGCGCAGGTATCTCAGCAGAAGAGCATGGTCATCATCCGTCTCAGTCACTGTCGCAGCCTCATGGGACCTCATCAGTTTTCCCGAAAACAAGGCCAGAAACTGCCTGGGAAGTTTGGGAAAATCAAATTCTTCCACCACAATGCGCCAGGGACCGTCGCGCAGTTGCACCAGGGTTTCAGCCTGATCGTCATTCATGATCACAACTGTTTCCGGAATCAGCACGATCTGATCCAGATCATCACCAAAGGTCAGAAGCTCACGCATCAGAAAAAAATTCCGGTCAAAAACAGAGTGATCGGCAAAACTGGCAGCTGTTACAAAACCCAGTTTTTTGGCCATCTGGAAATCGGCCCTGGAAAAAAACAACGGAAACTCCACGAAATCCAAATTCCCGGTTTTCACTTCCAGCAGATATCCATACCTGCGTCCTGAACCGGCATTTTTCAGCACCTCAGACATATCTGTGACCCCTGCAGGGGGAAAGTAACGCAGCATAGCCTCCCGCACTTTGGCAAAGAGATCCTGGTTCCTGACAAAAATGTAGTGATACATCGGTTTTACAGGCACTTTGTTCGAAAGCTCGAACATCAGGTTGTTGAACAGTCCCTCCATGGTGATGACCTTCATCACCTCATCCCCCTTAAAAACCATGGCCTCGTTTTTTTCTTTCAGCGAATTAAGGGTTTCAGGCAGAAAAATCAGTGTGGTCACAGGGGATTCTTCGACAACTTTTTTCAGAAGCTCTACAATCTGCGTGCCGTTGTAAGCTGCCCTGGAAAGATATTCCGGATACAGGCAGGCGATCTCCACAAAACTGTTGTTGGATTCCAGATTCATTCTTTTGAGCAGATAGTAGAAATTGAAAAAAAAGCCGATCACGAAAACGATCAGCAGCATGTACTTAGTCTTCATTGCGTGGGATCTCCGTTGGAAAATATCAGCATTCCGGGAAGGGTAACCAGTTTTTCGAGCCTCAGATCAAAGGGAAAATCGGCCAGGTCCAGCACAGGATTGATCCGTTCAATCATGTTCCCTAACAGCATCTTCGGTATAGGCACAGAACTGAATTTCACCCTGTCCGGAAGAAAATCGATCAGCCTCCTGTCACGGACACGGAATTCACCCCTGACCTGAAAACGGACATTCATTTTGAACACTTCCCCATGGCCGTTGAGCACGATCTGTCCGGAAAGGAGGCGAACTTCCGGATTACGGACATTGATGGCGTCCGTCCTTTGCTGCAGGAAATCGTTAAGCGCCTTTTCCAGAACCACAATGCGGAACTGAATGTTTCCGCAGCTTTTGAGTTCGAGTTCCCGGCTGTCCCACAGTCTCTGCACATCGATCACCGGTTTTTCCAGCTTGAATAAAGCCTCTTCTACCGGCAAATGATTGAAAAAACCGTGTTTCAGAGAAATACGCGCTTCCTGAAGGCCTCCACCCAGAGTTTCGGTCAGTTTGCCGAAAACAGGCTCGAAATCCAGATCCTGGGTCCTGATGCTACCGGTCAGAGCCTCGCGCACCCTGCCGGTGTATTGAACTGCTCCGTTGTCAACGATGTCATGGTAAAATTCCCTCTGAAAATCCGAACCCTTCACCGGCCGGGCCCACATCAAAAGAATAAACATCAGAAAAAAGGTCACTGCGCGAGACATACTCTGTTCCGTCCTTCTTCCTTGGCTTGATAGAGCGATTCGTCTGCCCTCTTGATCAGTTCAGCCGGACTGTGGGCGTGCAGCGGGTAAGTCGCAACCCC
>JAQTRI010000299.1 GCA_028711905.1 Candidatus Wallbacteria bacterium
TACATGAGCGTTAAAATCGCCATGGACAGCGATTCCGAAGCCTACCGCCCGCTGGAAAGGGGTCAGGGTACGAAGCAGGGATGGATCAGCCTGATCCGCGATTTCCCGGACCGCTTCATGATGGGTGCTGACGAATTCTTCATCTCACCGAAGTCTAAGAGAAAATTTCCGCCAAGCGCTGAACTGACTTACAAGCTGCTGGAATTCCTGCCTGAGGAGATTGTGAATAAAATCACAATCGAAACCCCGAAGCAAGTGTTCCGGGTGGAATGAGCTGATCTGTCCGAATACAGGAGGAGCGATGATCGATCTGGATCTGCGTCATGCGTCACCGGATTTCAAGCATTACACTGAGCTGCGTTTGCAGGAAAACAAAGAGACCAGGCTCAGTTTAATCAACGGCAGCCTGATTTCCAACAGCCGGACCGCAAAAAGCGGCCTGTCGGCCAGAACTTACATCAACGGCTCCTGGGGCTTCGCCTCCAGTCCCGTGATCGACAAACGGACGCTCAGGGCGGTACTCAAGGAAGCTGATTTCAACGCCGGATACCTGAACCGGAAAGTGAAACTCGGCAAACCGGAACTCCCCTGCTGCAGGAAAAAGGCCGTCGATGTGCCCGAAGCGCCGAAAAAACCCTGCAGTGCGACAGAACTGGTAGCCTTCATGACAGGGCTCGATCACCTGATCAGTGACAGTTGTCCGAAGTTGTCGAGCCGATCATTGAGGCTCTACTTCATCTCCATGGAAAAAAAGCTCATCACCTCGTGCGGCTCGGAACTGCATTCCCTGCTGCCCAGAATTTCGCTCTATGTCGATCTGACCATGGAGCACAAGGGTGAACCGGTTTCCCTGTACAACGTTTACGGCGGGTACGGTTTTTTTGAGCAGCATTTCACCTCGCCTGAAGCGCTGCTGCCGGCGGTCGAAAAACAATACCAGTCCCTGGAACAGAAAAGCCGCGGCATTCATCCCAGGGCCGGTGTGCACACCTGCATTCTGGACGCGGAACTCGGCGGCATTCTGGCCCATGAAGCCGTCGGCCATACAGTGGAGTCGGACCTAGTGCGCAGCGGTTCCGTAGCTGCTGATCGCTGGCGTCAACCTGTAGCCAGCCCGATCGTCAGCCTGGCTGATTTCGCCCATACCGCTCTCGGCAGGCCCTGCCCTGTGCCTGTGCATATCGACGACGAGGGAATGGCTGCCCGGGACGCCATGATCATTGAAAACGGGATTTTATCGAGTTATTTGCATGATAAGGAGTCGGCCATGGATTTCAACATGCCGCCAACCGGCAACGCCCGGGCCTTCGAGTACTCGGACGAACCGCTGGTGCGCATGCGCAACACCGCGATCCTGCCCGGTAAAGATCGGATTTCAGACATGATCGCCTCGATCGATGACGGATATTACCTGATCCGGCCCGGCAACGGCCAGGCCGACGCTACAGGTGAATTCATGTTCGCAGTCACCATGGGCTATGAAATCAAAAAAGGCGCTCTGGGTCGAGCGCTGAAGGATGTCACGGTATCCGGAGTGGCCTTCGATTTTCTCAAGACCGTGGACATGGTGTCGGACGAATTGAGCTGGGAATGCGGCGGGTTCTGCAGCAAGAAACAGCTGATGATCGTCGGCATGGGCGGCCCGGCTGTGCGCGGATTGATCAACGTGGGAGGCAGGTAATGGCAGACAATCGTATTCTGCAGACAGCGCTCAAGCAGTTGCGCAAAAGCGCGGACAAAGCCCAGTGCCGGCTGACTGAAACCAGATCCACGGAAATCAATGCCGACGAGGGTGTGGTCAAACTACTGCGCACCACTGGCAACAGTTCTTTGTTGCTGCAGGCGATTAAAAACGGCAGAAAAGGCACGCATTCCATCAATAAGACCAACGCTTCGTCAGTCTCAGAGGCAGTCAAGGCCGTTTTGTCTTCCGCAGATTCGGCCCCTGCCGATCCGGCCCATGATTTCGCGCACCGGCCGAACAGACGCAGTCTGGTAAAAGGCCCGCTGCAGCCGGACCTGGATCAGATGCACAGCCGCCTGACCGAACTGCTTGCCGACATCAGGGAACGCTATCCCCTGGTCCGGGTGCGCGCAGCGATCGTGGCACACGTAAATCGGCATGACCGGCTGGTCAATTCCAGCGGCGTAGATCTGACTTCCAGCACCGGAGTTTACTGGTTCATGGTGATGTTCCTGGCCAAGCAGGGCACGAAGACGTCGTCTTTCAATTACAGCGGAAGCTCTCTGCCGGACCTGTCAGGCCGGCTGATCGACACTGGAATGCTGCATCTGCAGTTCCAGCAGGTGCAGGACCAGTTGAACTGCGGCCAGTCAAGCGGTAAATTCAGTGGCGATATTCTGCTGGCCCCTGGATGTCTTGCGCATTTCATTGATGATTACTCGGGCATCTTTCTCTGCGACCGGGCCTTGATCTCGGAAACCAGCCTGTTGCGCGACAAACTTGGGCAAAAAGTGGCGGATCAGGATTTCAGCCTGGAAACTTCACCTGTGAACAAGTGCTTCTGTGAAACCGAGTGGTTCAATTCTGACGGTTTTGTGCAAAAGGGCTGCCGCCTGATCGATGCCGGAGTGCTGAAGCACTTTTCCCTGTCCCTTTACGGAGCCAGAAAAACCGGGCGCAAGCGCTCCTCGAACGTCAGCCAGTTCTACATCGTCAAACCCGGCAACACGAATCTCGACGCCATGTTAAGCTCGATCAAACGGGGACTGCTGGTTCTGCGGTTTTCCGGCGGCACGCCGAGCGTCAGCGGTGATTTTTCCGGTGTCGCCAAAAACTGCTATTACATCGAGAACGGTAAAATCAGACATCCGGTGACTGAGACCATGGTGGCGGGCAACCTGCTTGCGATGTTCAAAAACATCCGCTCAATTTCCCGGGAACGTGTCAATTCCGGATCCTGGCTCCTGCCCTGGATGCTGTTCTCCGGATTGACGATCTCCGGCAAATAGGTGGCGCAATGGCTCACTTCTTCTTTTTAATGCTTCGAGGCTTCTTCTCTTTCGGCTCAGGCAGTTCGGCGTATGTGAGCCTGATCAGTTCGCTGATCCACTCACGGTCCTCAAACTGGTCCTGGATCAGGAACCAGGGCTTGGCTCCGGTATAAGGCTCTGCTTCCAAGACATTGCCGATAAAGTCTTTACCTGCTTGGGTCGGCTTGACGAACAGTTTGTTGTCGCAGACTAAGGCTACGATTTTGCCGTTGCAATAGACTCCGTAATCGCCGAACATCTTTTTCGCGTTGACTGACCCAGAGTCACCCATCTGGTCCACGATGAAATCAATGAAGTCCTTATCAGATGACATATTCGTACTCCTTCATTTGATTAGAAAAAGATTAAACCTGGAATCGATATTCTGCAAAAGATACTATTTGCATAACATAAAAAAATCAATTCTTTTTCGCCCTGAAATCGTCAAGCAGCTTGAATGACATGATCTTTCGCTGGCGATAGACGCCGTATTCATCAATAAAATCTGTAACTTTATCGTACGGTCCGGCTATATTTGCAGGCCTTTTAGTGTCAGCGAAAATGTAACTTTTCCCGTCCAATTCATAACAGGCGAGCCAGTGTCGGCGTAGAGTCCGTCCATTGATTGTCACAGGCTCGAACTCGATCATCAGGTACTGAACTTCAGTGGTCGGCAACAGTGTGCGTACGGTTTCGACTGCGAACCGGGCTAAGTCAATGCACACCCCGGACTTTTTTTCATACAGTTCGGCAGGCATAAAAATTTCGGGTTTTTTTTTAGAATTTTCCGAAAGCATCAACGCGCGCTGCATGTCATAAGTGAAGCATTGGCCGATCCAGGCATGGATGTCGTCCACAGTCTTCCATTCCTTCATGGCTGCTACATAAGTAGCAGGAAAGGCATGACCGGACGCTTTGGTTGCCGGTGCTTCATCAGTCAGGGTGATTTCTGTGGTGGCTGACGCTGCTAAAGATAAAAGCAGCAGCATCAGAAAAAGCGATGCTTTCATCGCAGGAATCTCCTGTCAACTGCAGTAATATCTTTGTTCATAGGCACGCCTTCCATGCGCAAAAGCTCCAGCTTCACGCATCTGCCGCGATCTGAGTTGCCGCCGAAACCGGTCATTGAGCCGTCAGACCCGACTACGCGGTGGCAGGGTACGATCAGACCGACAGGATTAGAGTGACAAGCCCCGCCGGCCGCCCGAAAAGCCTTGGGACTGTTACACTCCTTCGCCACCCAGGCATAGGTACGCACTTTGCCGTAAGGAATGCGCAATAAAGCCTGCCAGGCCTTGCGCTGGAACTCAGTCCCCTGTGAGAGATCTACCGTACATGTGAAATTTCTCAAAGTCCCGGAAAGATACGCAGTGATTTCCCGTTTAACAGGTTCAAGCATTTGATCATCGCGTACAGGCTGCAGACCAAAATCGCGCTTAAGCCGATGGATCAAGCCCTGCTCGTAGGGATAATGCAGGTTGCACACTCCCTTTTCCGTTGCAGCCACGAACATTTCCCCTAAGCGCGTGTCAAAGATTGTGAAGCGCACCTGGGACATGATTAAAGAACTCCGGATTTCCTGAGACTTACAACTTCGTCGGTGGTATACCCCAGCAAGTCGATCAGAACCTTGTCTGTCTGTTCCCCAAGCGATGGAGCCGGCCTGCGTATGGTCGGGTCCTCTGTGTCTGTCATCTTGATCGGGTTTCCTGCGATCATCAGATCCCCCATGCCCGGTTGATCGACATGAGCGAACATGTTGCGGGCTGAAAGCTGTGGGTTTTTGACCACATCAGCGATGGTACTGATGGCAGTGCACGGGATCGGCACGCGGTCCAGAAACTCGATCCATTCGGTTGTCGAGCGCTTTAGAAAAATTTCGCTGAGGATCTTTTCCATTTCCGGATGATGCTCGCAGCGCGTTTTGTTGTCGACAAACCGGGGATCGGATGACAGATCTTCCCTGCCG